>NZ_WEII01000267.1:0-874 GCF_009183805.1 Bacillus sp. B2-WWTP-C-10-Post-4
TTATTATTCATCTGTATAATATTTAAAACTCACACTTAATAACATAATTCCTAAAATATATATTGCAGAACTTGCAAGATATATTAAAATAGTTGGTTTTTTAATCATTACGTCACTTACTATATTCAATGCATAAAATATTGGAAATGTCTTTGTGAATATTGTAGGGAATAATCCATATGTTACGCTAAAGAAAATCCAAATAACTGACAAGGATGCTGCTAGAATTCCCTTTTTTATAATTAAATGAAAAAGCAATTGAGAATATGGTATTGCTAAAGATAAAATGGTACAAAGTAACAACATTTTTAAAAAATACAGTATAGATATTTCATAACCATTTATAAAAGTATAGATACCCATAACCGAAAAATTTAAAATATTAAAGATCAAATAGAACAGTATAAACAATATATTTTTAGCTACCAATAACTTGAATTTTGAGATGGGTTTTGTATAAATAATAGCCCAAGTACCATATTTATTTTCAGAAGAAATGATAAAATACCACATACAAGCAGAAAAAATGCTTAATGTTAGTGTATTAAAGTTTACTGTAATTGCTATAAGATTTGTAGATTGAAACATGTCAGGATTATTCTTGTTAAAAATAAAATAACTTATACACAAAAAGCTTGATAATAATGAAAAAAACAAAGAAAATAATAATAATTTTCTCCCACCAATTTTCCTTATCTCACTATTTACACTTTTAAAGATAAATTGCATTATTATAGTAACTCCTTTTGTTTAGTTAAAGATAAAAATACTTCCTCTAATGTTGGCTTTTTAGGGCTAACTTCAAAAATATCTATATCATTTTTAATTAATATTCTTGTTAAACTAGGAACACTATCTTGATTTATTATTATTT
>NZ_WEII01000268.1:0-864 GCF_009183805.1 Bacillus sp. B2-WWTP-C-10-Post-4
TTTGTAGCGGCTGCAAATAAAGTATTTCTGGAGTATGTTACACATAATGATATTACAAAAGTAGATGATGGTTTTATTGTTTCGCTACCGGTATTTGCTTCTCATCAAGTGATAAAAGATTTAACGAATGCAGATTTAACAGTTCTTGCAATGATTCCTATAAAAGAAAAAGAATAAGAAGTCATAGAAAATAAGTAAATGGCTGAATTGAAAAATCAAGTATTAGAGAGTTTAGAGGAAATATGTGAAACCGATATAATAAAAGAAAATCCATAAAAAGCTTTGAATTTCTTGAGCAAATAGTTATAATTCATCAAATACAGAAATAGACATACAAAAATACCATCCTTTCCTATGATTCTACAGAAAGAATAGCGTATTTTTTATTTTAGGGGGGATTTTTGAAGAAGGAATTAATACAATATGTAAAAATACTCTGCTATCTAGTGAACAGTTTTATACTTTCCGAATAATAGTCAAATAAATGGCTGATACTATACTTATATAATCATTATCAGGAGAATCTGCAGATTTGCAGATCCTTTTTTATTTTATCGAAAGTAAACTTTTAGCCAGCAGTTTATTTTCCTACTATTGATTTTTATACGTATTTGGTGAAAAATCAAGGAGCTGCAAAAAAATACTATACCGAAAGTTCGGTATAGTAATGTGCATATCAAAGATCCCACTTTGGTATATCTCCGAAAGAGTCATAAAAATCTATGTTTTTTTAATTCAGTTGCAAACTACAAAACTTTTTTTGAAAGAAATGTACATACAAATTATATTTTATTCCATAACTCTCTAACTTTTGTTCATGGTAGTCTGATATTGAAAAAATATAATATTTGGTACGACATCACT
>NZ_WEII01000269.1:0-864 GCF_009183805.1 Bacillus sp. B2-WWTP-C-10-Post-4
GCATTGTTATAACAGAAATGATAGTAAAGATAATAAATGATGGAAGAACGCCATTTCCGCCTAAGTAAAACCGGTAAGAAAGATATAAAATTCCTATAAAAACAATGTTTTTTGTATTTCCATATAGAAAAACTAATATTATAGGAATAAAACGTAAATCATAAATAAATCCCACATGTAGATGAAAAGGAAAAGTCATACAAAAAATAATAGCAATGGAGGAAAGGATAGAAAATAACATATTATTACATGTTATTTTTTCTTTAAACTCTAGCCAAAATACGTGATAGCTAAGGATACAAATTATTATAATAAAGGTATTTAATAAAAGAGTAGAAATTCCCATAGTTTTGCATCTCCGATAGTTTGTAAGTAGAATTATGTATGAGTTGGACATAGATGTTTAGTATTAGTAGACTTTTTATCTAAAAAAGGAAGGGTACTTGAAAAGTGCTGTTATATTACTCGTATTAAAATTGATAAGGAAAATAGAAAAAAATAATAGATAAAAAATCTATTTAAATTTATGTACATATGAAATCATAAACTAACTTTTGTATAGGTGAAATTTGGATTGAGTTACTGATAAAATAAGTCTTTTTAAGTATGAATATTCTGTGAAAATGATATGCGTGGTGACTCCTGTTTTGTAGCCTTCGTTATATTAACATGGAATATATCAAATTACAAAGTGAAATTTTAGAAAAATTTTATTAGTACATTTTATCTGAAATAGAAATGCTATTTATTTGAGTATTTTGGTACTTACTCGTATAAAACTTTGTTAGAAAAAGACTTTAAAATTTACATGTTTTTTATGAAGTGTAATATTGTAGCTTTATCTATGTGGCTTTCTCAATAACT
>NZ_WEII01000026.1:0-55797 GCF_009183805.1 Bacillus sp. B2-WWTP-C-10-Post-4
GATAGAGAGTCTCATCGATACATTTAAATCGTATTATTTTTATAGAAAGATTAAATGTTAATTAATTACATTTAAAACGGTATGGAGGGGTAGAAGTATGTTTCAAGGGAAATTAAGGAGTAGTAGTTTAAAAACAAAGTTACTTGTATCATTTATTATTATTTTAATTCTTCCAAGTATTGTAATTGGTTGGACGTCTTATCAACAGGCGAAGACGAATTTTAATGAAACGATTTTAAACTCGGCGAAAGATAATATAAAAATTTTGGATAATGTAATTAATAAAGAATTGGATAGTAAAAAAGTAGATGCAACTTATTTTACGAAATTATTCACACAATCAAGTTACCAAGCAGATCAAATTCAAAACATACAAAATAAACTAGAAGAATACAATAAACTGCATCCAGAAATGGAAGCAATCTATACAGGATCTAGTAATGGACAGTTCATTCAATCACCAGCTACTCAGATGCCAGATGGATATAATCCTACAGAAAGAGATTGGTATAAAGAGGCCGTGAAGAAAAGTGGAGAGGTAATTGTAACTGCTCCATATAAGTCCAAAACGACAGGGAATATTGTTATTACACTAGCAAAACAAAACGAGGATAAAAGTGGAGTTCTTGGGATTGACTTAATCATTAATAATATTGTTACTACTTCCAAGATGGTTAATATCGGTAAGGAAGGATATGTAGCGATATTTGATCAAGATAAAAATGTAGTAGCGCACCCGAAAATGAAGCCAGGAGAGAAATTAGAAGAGAAACTTAGTAAAGAATTGTATAAACAGGAAGCTGGAGATTTTTATTATTCATTAGATGGTGAAGATCGCAATATCACTTTTAAAACGAATAAGAAAACTGGATGGAAAATAGCAGGAATTATGCCTTCAAAAGAAATTATCGAAGCAGCTAACCCTATTTTCTATAAAACAATAACTGTTATTGGTATTTCATTAGTAATTGGTGGGATTTTAATTTACTTCATAATTGCTTCTATTATTAGTCCGTTAAAACAACTTGTTATATCATCGAAAAAGATTAGTGAAGGCGATTTAACAGAGTCAATTACAGTTCATTCTAAAGATGAAATTGGACAGCTAGGAGAAAGTTTTAACGAGATGGCTGCATCGTTACAAAGTGTCATTTCCAATATAAACACTTCAGCAAGTCATGTAGCGGCATCTTCAGAAGAATTAACAGCTAGTATGAAGCAGACAAGCGAAGCAACGGAACAAATTACACAGGCGATAGAGCAAGTATCAAGTGGTGCAGAAATACAAACGAAAGAAGTTGAAGAAGGAGCAACATTGTTAGAAGAGGTTACAGAAGGAATTCAGCGTGTTGCAGATAGTTCTTCATTAGTATCTACAGCCTCTATGTATACGAAGAAAAAGGCTGAAAATGGTGGGAAGTTAGTTGAACAAACTGTGAATCAAATGCAATTAATTCATGAGTCTGTTTCGCAGTCAGACAAAATCATTGGTTTGTTAGACGATAAGTCGAAACAAATTGGAGCAATCCTTGAAGTGATTCAACATATTGCTGAACAGACAAATTTATTAGCGTTAAATGCGGCAATTGAGGCTGCGAGAGCTGGAGAGCAAGGAAGAGGATTTGCAATTGTAGCAGATGAAGTGCGAAAGCTAGCAGAACAATCAGGACAGTCTTCTACGGAAATTGGGAAACTAGTGAAAGAGATTCAATTTGATATAAAAGAAACAGTAAGCTCTATGAATCAAGTTGGAGTAGAAGTACAATCAGGACTTGTAGTTGCAAATGAAACGAAGCAAAGCTTTGCCGAAATATTGAAGTCTACAAATGATACAGTTGTACAAATTGATAGCATGGTAGATGTAGCAAAACAAATGACGGTAGATGCAAAACAAGTAAGTGCATCTATTAATGAAATTGCAGCTACGATTGAAGAAAATGCAGCAAGTGTTCAAAATATTGCTGGTTCCTCTGAGGAACAATTAGCTTCAGTAGATGAAATAAATGCAGCAGCAGTTCATTTATCACAAATGGCAGAAGAATTACAAGAGATGATTGGTAAGTTTAAAGTGTAATAACGAATGTTAAGAAACGAGGTAGTAATTTTACTTCGTTTCTTTTTTTATGAAGAGAAAAAGAAAGAAATATAGAGTAACCGTGTTATGATTAAGTATAATTAAAGAGACTGTATATTCTTTAAATTCCATCTTTAATCATGTTAGGGGAATGGTTTTGAAATTTAAAAAATTAAAACTCCAACCGAGAATTACATTAACTATAAGTACACTTATTTTAGTTGTACTTATGCTAACGAGTTATTTATTTTATTACATATTATCTGAAACGGTAGAAGAGCAAATTGGGAAACGAGCTTTGCATGTTGCGAAAACAGTTGCTGCTATACCTGAAATAAAGGAAGCTTTTCAAAAAGAAAACCCAGCTTCTATCATTCAGCCGATTGCAGAAAGAATTCGAATGGATACAGAGGCTGACTTCATTGTAGTTGGAAATAAAGAGGGGATTCGATATGCACATCCTGAGCGAGATAAAATAGGAGAAGCGATGATTGGTGGAGATAACAAAGGTGTTTTATTAGAAGGAAAATCATATGTTTCGAAAGCAACTGGATCATTAGGCCCTTCATTACGTGGAAAAGTTCCAATCCGTAATCAGGAAAATGAAATCATTGGTGTGGTGTCTGTTGGATTTTCAATGGACGATATTCATGGAGCGGTAGACGTGTATGGAAAGCGTGTATTTTGGATTACAATAATAGGGCTATTAATTGGAGTAATTGGCTCTATATATTTAGCGGCAAGTATAAAAAGAATGATGTTCGGGATGGAACCAGAAGAAATTTCATCTTTATATGAAGAGCATAGTACAGTGATTCAATCTGTACGTGAAGGGATTATTGTAATCGATAAAAATGGCATGATTAGTTTAGTCAATCAAGCAGCTTATGATATTCTTTCGCTAGATAAACAAAAAAATATTATTGGGGAATTTATTTTAAATGTAATTCCTAATTCAACGATACTAGATGTACTTCAAACTGGTGAAGAACAGTTTGATCGCCAATTAAATATAAAAGGACAGGCTGTTATTGCGAACCGTCTACCTATTAAAGTAAAGAATAAAGTAACTGGCGTTGTATCGAGCTTACGTTTGAAATCTGAAATGGATCAGTTAACAGCAGAATTATCTCAGACGAAGCAATATACAGAGGCATTACGAGCGCAAGCGCACGAATATAACAATTTATTGTATACGCTTTCAGGTCTTATCCAATTAGAATCATACGAAGATGCTTTAGAGCTTATTCATAAGGAAACAGCGGTATATCAAGATTTTGTTCAATTTATTATGAAGCGGATTCAAAATCCATGGCTAGGTGGAATTTTAATTGGATTTTATAATAGAGCACGAGAGTTGAAGATTGATTTTATGCTAGATAGAGAAAGTGGTTTAGACAAATTAAGTCCACATATTGAGAGTAATTATGTCGTTTCTATTTTAGGAAATTTAATTACGAATGCATTTGAAGCAATTGAAAAAAATGAAGAGAATGATAAGACAGTAAGGATGTTTGTAACTGATATTGGAGAAGAAATAGTAATTGAAGTGGAAGATTCAGGGCAAGGGATTCATGATGAAATAATTACTAGCATATTCTATAAAGGCTTTTCGACGAAAGAAGGAGGAGAGCGAGGATATGGATTAGCAAAAGTGAAAGAGTTAGTAGAAGATTTAAATGGAAGTATTGCAATTGAAAAAGGGGATTTAGGTGGTGCGTTATTTATTATTGCACTACCTAAAGAGAGAGGCGAATAGTAATGGGTGAGGAGATTGAAGTATTAATTGTAGAAGATGATATTCGGATTGCTGACATTCATCGTCGTTTTACTGAAAAAATTGAGGGATTTAAAGTAATTGGAACGGCAACGACTGGAGAACAAGCGAAAGAATGGCTAGAGCTTGTGAAGCCACAGCTTGTGTTATTAGATGTGTACTTACCTGATATGCAAGGAACGGAACTTGTCACATATATTAGGCATCATTTGCACGATACAGATATTATTATGATTACAGCGGCATCGGAAACAGATGTAGTGAGGCACGCCCTGCGGGGCGGAGTAACAGATTATATTGTAAAGCCACTAATGTTTGATCGATTTAAGGCGAGCTTGGAAAGTTATCAAAAAAAGATTGTGCAGCTGAAGAAAAATAATCAATTATCTACGGAACAAATAGAACATTTATGGTCTCAAAGAGGCGTAAAGGGAAATGAAATGGAATATGCCCCGAAAGGGATAGACCCCTTAACTTTAGCAAAAATAAAAAAACATATGTTAACAGTTAATGAAGAAGGGATTACAGCAGAGGTACTAAGTTCAATGGTAGGCGTAAGTCGATCAACTGCAAGGCGCTATTTAGAGTATTTGATATCTGGGAAGAAAGTCCACGCAGAGCTAATATATGGGAGTGTGGGGAGACCGGAGAGACGGTATTTTCTTGTTTCTTCATAATAAAAAACAGTAGAGGATTTATTTCTTCTACTGTTTTTTGCGTCTTATATTGGAATAATCCCAATTACAATGCCAGTAATCAACATCACCATTGTCGTTCCAACTGCCCACAATAAAGTAAAACGTTGATGTTCACCAAAATCAACTTTTGCCATCCCAACTAATAAATAAGTGGATGCAACAAGAGGACTTAATAAGTGAACGGGTTGCCCAAGTAAGGAAGCACGTCCCATTTCAGCTGCACTAATTCCGTAAGTAGCAGCAGCCTTAGTTAAAATAGGTAATACCCCAAAGTAAAATGCATCATTGGACATGAAAAATGTGAATGGCATACTAAGAAGAGCTGTAATAATTGGCAATTGTGGTCCAAGTGCATCTGGTATAAGAGTTACTACACTGTTAGCCATTGCATCTACCATTTTTGTTCCAGATAAAATACCAGTGAAAATACCGGCAGCAAATACGAGAGAAACAACTGCTAATACATTCCCTGCATGAGAAGCAATACGTTCTTTCTGTTGCTCTAAGTTTGGATAGTTAATCATAACAGCAATAGCAAAAGCGACTGTAAATAAAACAGGTAACGGCATAACTTCTAGTATGAGACAGACAAGTAATGTAGCGGTTAATAAAAAGTTAATCCATAGAAGTTTAGGACGTTTATGCACTGCGGCTTCGACAGTTGCAGCTTGCTCATCCATTGTTTGCATTTGTTTTAAATACTGTACATCCATAATTCCTAAACGTTTTCTTTCTTTTTTTCCAAGATAGTAAGCAACGAAAACAACCCAAATTGCACCAGCAATCATTCCTGGAATAAGAGGTGTAAATAATTCGGAAGCCTCAAGTCCAAGTGCGCTCATAACACGAGCTGTGGGTCCACCCCAAGGTGTAAGATTTGTTACCCCCGCCCCTAACATAACAACTCCAGCTAATATGAGGGGGTTCATTCCAAGGCGCTTATATAGTGGATACATTGCGGAAACTGTAATCATGTATGTTGTTGTACCGTCACCATCTAGAGAAACGATAATAGTCAATATAGCCGTTCCGATAACGATTTTTAAAGGATCTCCTTTTACAAATTTTAAAATCTTACTAATGACAGGATCGAATAAACCGCTATCAATCATAATCCCAAAATATAAAATAGCGAACATAAGCATAATACCAGTAGGTGCTAATTTTTGAATTCCCTCTAACATCATAGGCCCCATATTGGCATAGAATCCGCCAATTAATGCAAAAACACTCGGAATTAATATTAATGCTACTAGCGCTGACATACGTTTCGTCATAATTAAAAACATAAAGACAAATACCATCGCAAATCCAAGTAGTGCTAACATGTGATTTCCCCCTCAAAAGAATGATTGCGCTTTCAAAATAGAATAAAAATTCAGAAAAATGTTTTTTATTTATAATAAAAGCATCTATTCAAATGGTAAATAATTTGAAAAATAACATCATTAGAAGCATAATTTTTATTTTGTTCATTTTGTTCACGGTAGTTAATTTGAATTTTTAAAAAGTAAGCTGCTCCTCGTAAGAATGGTAGAATAAGATGAAAATAGTGAAGTGTGAAATAGGGAGTAGATGTTATATGAAAACGAGAATTGAAGAGATTTATAGCTCTTATGAAGGAAAAGTAGAGGAGATTTTTATTAATGAATCTTCTTACGTATATGAATGGGAAAAATTATTGATGATTCGAAAAAATGACGGTGAGCTTAAAAAAATCGCAGTCGGTATTAGTGGAAATATAAGATTGGTAAATGTAGAAGTTGGACAGGAAATTAGTGCGGATACATTATTAGTTAAGTTAGAAGATGATTTGTTAATTACAGGTTGCGAGTGATGAGAGATGTGTAGAAATAACTACACATCTTTGTTTGTTTCCTATATTACAAAAAGCACATTGTTTTTTCACAAATCTCACACAACCTTTTGGTATTCTTTTCGTGGAGTATACGGTTTCTAGGGAGGAATATTGATGAAAGTAAAATATGTCGTACTTGCTATATGTTTATGTTTCGTATTTACGGTAGTCGGGTGTGGGAAAAAGGAAACAGCAGCTGTTGCCATTGATGAGAAACATGATAAATGTGATATTTGCCAAATTGGGGTAACAGATAATCAATTTGCAACAGAAATTATTTTAGAAAATGGAAAAGCGTTAAAGTTTGATGATATCGGTTGTATGTATAAATGGATGGAGATCAACTCAGGTGAAAAGACGAAAGAGAAATTTGTTCGAGATTATGATTCGAAAGATTGGATTTCGTTAGAAGAGGCTACTTACGTATATGATAAAACAATAACGACACCGATGGCTTATAATGTCATTTCATTTAAAAATAAAAAAGATGCAGAGAGCTTTGTATCTAACTATAAGGGTAAAGTTCTTTCGTATAAAGAGCTAGCAGAGCATAAATGGGAAATGAATAAAGAGATGATGGGGAAACCGAAAGCAGGAAATCATGGTGGACATCATTAATAATAGAAAAAGACAACTATATAGTTGTCTTTTTCTATTATTACTCAGGTGCAAATATAGAAAAGGTGTAAAATTTTTAGAAGAACGGTTACAATGGAATATAGTAACCTAAAGCAATCATTTATCCCGCATTAACGGGCAGTAAGATCCCCACCTCAAAATTTAGTGAAAGCAAAGAAGTTAGGTGGAGTCGGGCTGCCCGTAAAAGCCCGATTGGTGTGGGCTAATAATTAGTGGTGGATGAACAAAACCCCCACCAATTAAAGTTTCACTTTATGTACTTTTTAGAAATGTATACAAATGCGGTAAAAACGTGCTAAACTAATTGCTTCATAATGTTAATGATGGGGCCATCAGGCGTATCATTTCAATAGGTTGAGAAACATAGTATAAGCTTAAGATAATCCGATTAAAGAAGGAATCTAAAGGGCTTATGGATAAATGTACTCAAGAAGAGTTATTGTATGTGATGGAGGAATGGTTAAGAAAACATTATCTTTCATAGGAGCTGTAGTTGTGAGAAAACAAAAAATTTTATTATGTATTTTATTAGGACTTTTAATGACGGTAGTGGCTTGCGATAAGCAAGAAGAACCAGAATCGAAACCGGTTCATGTGAAAAATGAAAAGAAAAAAGAGAAGCATAAAGAACAGGAAGAATCTAAAGAAGAGAAAAGTATAAATTTAATGGACAAACAGTTGTTACTTTCAGCTACCCTTGGAGACACAGAGACAGCTATGAAGTTGATTCAGGATGGAGCGAATATAAACGTAGAAGGTGACAACGGAGAAACGCCTGTCCTTGCAGCGACGTACCAAAATCATGTAGAGACAGTTAAAGCATTAATTGGTGCAGGTGCTAATATTGAAATTAAAGATGAGAAAAAAAGTAATCCACTTCTTTATGCAAGTAGAGAAGGATATACGGATATTGTAAAAGTATTAATTAATGCAGGAGTTAATACGAAAGAAACGACTAGGTCAGGTGGGACAGCACTTATTTCTGCATCTGAGCGTGGCCATGTAGAGGTTGTTAAAGAATTATTAGAGCATACAGATATTGATGTGAATTATAAAAATGAACGTGGTGGAACAGCGCTATTAGAAGCAATTGTATTAGGAAATGGTAGTGAAAACCATAAGAAAGTAATTCAATTGCTTATTGATCACGGTGCAGATGTAAATATGGCTAACAAGGAACAGCTGACGCCACTGCAATACGCTGAAAAAAGAGGTTTTAAAGATATTGTAAATATGTTGAGGGTAGCTGGAGCGAATGAAGTAGTACAGCCACAACAGCCAGTAGAGTAAAAAACGAAAAATAATCCCATTTAGATAGACAGAATGAAGAAATCAGTTAGTATGATGGATTCAGTAATGTGTATTTGAATGGGATTTTTATTTTGAACATGAAAAATAGATTATGAATGGATGGTAAATGGAGTAAATAAGGAGGCAACCTTATTTGGCAATTGTAAAAAATGAAAAGGTAGTTTCTGTTTGTTGCAGTGCCAGAAGTACGCCCGTAGCTGCTGAGGCAAGTGTGGAAACTTTAGCGGAGTTTCAAGGGAACGGATATGGTACTGATGGTGTTACAGCCTGGGCGATATCAATACAAGAAGAAAAAAGCATTCCACTTTATAGTACTTCTTGGAATAATTATGCTTCACAAGCCGTTGCGAGAAAACTAAAACTAATTAACTATGGAATGAATTTGCATATCACTTAAATTTTAAAGATAGTTGTTTGCCGTTGGGATTTATTTGTATATCTAGATTAATATTAAGAAAATATGGTGAATATTAACATTCGATTAACACCTAATTAACAATCTATCAAAACTGACTTAATAAATGCGTAATATAGTAAAGGTAACAAAATAAATAGGGTAGAGAACATTTGAGAACACCCACTTACATATAATGTGCCACTTTCTTAGGTGTGCTCTATTCCCTAGAGTTCAAATAAGGAGAAAGGCGTTCTATGTAAGTAGGTGTTTTTAGTTTGGATAAAAATAGAACAGTTAGGTGGAAAAAATGTTTAAAGAACCTTATATTGCGATGATAAAGGATTGGAAAGGATACAAAGCATACAAAAAATTGCCGAAAACAGTTTTTCTTATGACTGGTTCAATGCTGGAATTACCAGAGCGTGTATATGAATTGCAGAAACATGGACATGATGTATTTCTTCATTGTGATTTTATACAAGGCTTAAATACGAATACAGAGGAAGCGCTTTTGTATATTCAAGATGTTATCGGGGCACAAGGTATTATTTCAACAAAGGGTTCAACAATTCGAAATGCTAATAAAATTGGATTGAAAACAATTCAACGTATTTTTATTGTAGATACTTTATCTCTTACTAAATCAATTGAAAATTGTAAAACGACTAAACCAAATGCAGTAGAGATTATGCCGGGGATTATGCCTTCTATTATTAAACAGCTAGTAGAGGAAATAGAGTTTCCTATTATTGCAGGAGGGTTGATTCAAACGCGAGAAGATGCGGAAATTGCAATTCGTGCAGGAGCAAGTGCAATTTCAACAAGTCATTATGAAGTATGGATACAAGAAGAAAAAAGGAGTGCAACCTTGTGATTGAATTGAAAAATGTTTCAAAGGTATATAAAAATGCAGAAGAGACAGCGGTTAAAGGCGTATCGGTTCATATTAAGAAGGGTGAATTTTTTGTTTTAGTTGGACCTTCGGGATGCGGGAAAAGCACATTATTACGAATGATCGCTGGCTTAGAAGAGATTTCTTCAGGAGATTTAATTATTAATGAACGTGTTGCAAATGATCTAGAGCCGAAAGACCGTAATCTATCAATGGTATTTCAAAATTATGCATTATATCCACACTTATCTGTAGAAGAAAATATTTTATTTGGACTTAAGGTAAGAAAAGTACAAAAAGAAGAGCGACAAAAGCGATTAATGGAAGCTATTGAAATGGTAGGACTGAAAGAGTATGTGAAAATGAAACCAGGCCAATTATCAGGCGGACAAAGACAGCGTGTTGCACTTGCCAGGGCAATTGTGAGTCAAGCACCAATCTGTTTAATGGATGAACCACTTTCGAATTTGGATGCGAAATTACGTGCGCAAATGAGAATTGAAATTAGAGAAATTCAGCAGCGATTAGGAATTACGATGATTTACGTTACCCACGATCAAATAGAAGCGATGACTATGGGAGATCGTATCATGGTTTTAAATAAAGGAAGTATACAGCAAGTTGGAACACCACTTGACATATATAACGAACCTGCAAACAAATTTGTTGCAAGCTTTATAGGTTCTCCTTCTATGAATATAAATGATGGGGAAGTAAATAAAGAAAAAGGTGTATTACATATAGGGCAATTGCAAATTCCATTATCTATTAGACAGTTAAAGCAATTACCAGAAGGAACAATTCGCATAGGCATGCGCCCTGAGCATATTGCACTGTCTGAGGAGGGACAAGAAGTGACGTTGCAATCTGTAGAAGTATTAGGGAATGAATCTATATTGAACTTTGCGGTAAATGGAACAACTTGGAGTGCGAAAGTCATCGGACAGTTACTCTTGAACAAAGGTGACAAAGTAAAATTATTATTCTCGCAAGAAAAGTTATGCTTCTTTAATGAAAACACGAATGAACGCTTAAAAGTGGTAGCTGAAGAAGAGTTGAAAGTGGTGGCGAAATAATGATTGGAGTAAGTAAGTTACCAGTTCAAACAAAGGTGTCAAAAAAGAAAAAATTATGGGGGAGAACGAAAGATTTAAGAATAGGATTATTGTTTTTGGTGCCATCTATTTTGTTATTTTCGATTTTTTTGTTCTATCCATTGTTTAGGACGATTTACTATAGCTTTTATTTAACCGATATACATGGGGAAGCTAATCTTTTCGTTGGCTTAGAAAATTATCAATACTTATTCTCTGATCCAGCCTTCTACAAAAGTATAAAATCAACTTTATTATTTGTTTTATATACAGTGCCTACGAGTATTATATTTGCTTTGTTTCTTGCATTGATTGCAAATGGAAAAGTAAGAGGTATTGGGTTATTCCGAGTTCTGTTTTCTTCGACGATGGGAATATCAGTAGCCGCTAGTGCAGTGATTTGGCTATTTTTATTTCATCCAAGTGTAGGATTATTTAATAATATATTAGCCTCTATGAACCTTCCTGCAATCGCATGGTTAACGAGTCCGGACTGGGCACTATTCTCTGTATCAGTTACAACAGTTTGGGTGAATACAGGTTTTGCATTTTTAGTTATATTAGGTGGTTTACAAAATATCGATACGTCGTTATATGAGAGTGCATCTATAGATGGTGCTAGTTATTTATATAAACTTCGCCGTGTTACATTACCGATGCTATCACCAACTTTATTCTTTATTGTAACAGTAACATTAATTAGTGCGTTCCAAAGCTTTGGGCAAATTGATATTTTAACGCACGGTGGACCAAATGATGCAACGAATTTGATTGTGTACTCGATTTACAAAGAGGCGTTTGTGAATCATCAATTTGGAACAGCAAGTGCACAAGCAATGGTATTATTTGTTTTCATTTTCATTGCTACATTACTTCAATTTAAGTTTGCTGAGAGAAAGGTGCATTATAAATGATTGTTAAACAGTGGAAACAAAATTTCCTATTATACATGCTGCTCATTATTAGTGCAGTAATGGTATTTTTTCCTGTACTGTATGCATTTTTAATAAGCTTTATGACACCAGACGATATTCAAATGAGAAGGTTATTTCCGACTCAATTTACTTTTGATAATTTTATTAATATTTTTCAAAAGGTACCGCTTTTTACATACTTATATAACAGTTTAATTGTATCGACAGTCGTTATGATTGGACAACTTATCGTATCAAGTTTAGCAGCTTATGCTTTTGTTTTTCTTCAGTTTAAAGGGAGAAACTTAATTTTCTTCCTGTTTATTTCAACGATGCTTATTCCGTGGGAAGCAACGATGGTACCTAATTTTTTAACGATTCAAAACTTTGGTTGGATCAATAGTTTTGCTGGGATGACAGTGCCGTTTTTTGCAACAGCTTTCGGTATTTTCTTACTACGTCAACATTTTATGACGCTTCCGAATGAACTGAAAGAAGCTGCTTTTATTGAAGGAATTGGGAATATAAAGTTTTTATTTAGCGTCGTAATTCCGTATTGTAAAACGAGTTTTATTACGCTTGGAGTATATAGCTTTTTAACAACATGGAATATGTATTTATGGCCACTTTTAGTGACCACTGATGAAAAAGTAAGAACAGTGCAAATCGGTGTGAAGCAGCTTCAGTCTCAAGAAGTTGCAACTGATTGGGGAAGCGTAATGGCCGGTGTTACGGTTATCGTTATTCCAACATTGATTTTACTATTTTTAGGGCAAAAGCAATTACAACAAGGATTAACAAAAGGTGCAATTAAATAACTAAGAGAAGGTGAGATTTAAATGAGTCTAGTTAAAAAAGGTGCTGCGCTATT
Source organism: Bacillus sp. B2-WWTP-C-10-Post-4 (assembly GCF_009183805.1). Lineage (NCBI taxonomy): Bacteria > Bacillati > Bacillota > Bacilli > Caryophanales > Bacillaceae > Bacillus > Bacillus sp. B2-WWTP-C-10-Post-4. The sequence goes on from NZ_WEII01000026.1 coordinate 12,526, forward strand.
AATGGTAGCAACAATGGCATTATCTAGTGCCGCTTGTTCAAATAGTAAAACAGAAGGAAAACCTGAAGCACAGGCAAAAGTAGCACCAGTTGAAAAAAATGGTGATAAAACTGTAATTCGCTTCTGGCATGCGATGGGTGGAAAAACACAAGGAGTACTAGATGGTCTTGTTGCAGACTATAATAAGTCGCAAAATAAATATGAGATAAAGGCAGAGTTCCAAGGAACATATGAAGAGTCTTTAACGAAATTTAGAACGATGTCTGCAACGAAAGAAGCGCCAGCTCTTGTTCAATCGAGTGAAATTACAACGAAATATATGATTGATAGTAAAAAAATCACACCAATTGATAGCTGGATAAAAAAAGATAAGTACGATACGTCAAAATTAGAAAAAGCAATTACAAATTATTATTCAGTTGATGGAAAAATGTATTCTATGCCATTTAATTCATCTACACCAGTATTAATTTATAATAAAGATGCTTTCGCAAAGGCGGGCTTAGATCCAGAGAAAGCTCCGAAAACATATGCGGAATTACAAGAAGCAGCGAAAAAGTTAACGATTAAAGAAGGCGGAAATGTAAAACAATATGGATTCTCCATGCTTAACTATGGTTGGTTCTTTGAAGAATTGTTAGCGACACAAGGTGCTTTATATGTAGATAACGAAAACGGCCGTAAGGATGCTGCAAAGAAGGCGGTATTTAACGGTAAAGAAGGACAGAAAGTATTTGGAATGTTAGATGATTTAAATAAAGCTGGCGCACTTGGAAAGTATGGAGCAAGTTGGGATGATATTCGTGCCGCGTTCCAGTCTGGACAAGTTGCTATGTATTTAGATTCTTCAGCAGGTGTTCGTGATTTAATTGATGCATCTAAGTTTAATGTAGGTGTTTCATATATTCCGTATCCAGAGGATTCGAAACAAAATGGTGTTGTTATTGGTGGAGCATCATTATGGATGACGAATATGGTTTCAGAAGAAACGCAACAAGGTGCTTGGGACTTTATGAAATATTTAACGAAGCCAGACGTACAAGCAAAATGGCATACTGCAACAGGCTATTTCTCAATTAATCCAGATGCATATAATGAGCCATTAGTAAAAGAGCAATATGAAAAATACCCACAGTTGAAAGTAACAGTAGATCAACTGCAAGCAACGAAGCAATCTCCAGCAACACAAGGTGCTTTAATTAGTGTATTTCCAGAATCAAGAGATGCAGTTGTAAAAGCATTAGAAGCGATGTATGACGGGAAGAATAGTAAAGAAGCGTTAGATGAAGCTGCCAAAGCAACAGATAGAGCAATTAGCATTTCAGCTCGTACGAGTCAAAAATAAGAGAAAGCCGTATCCTTAAAAGGGATACGGCTTTCTTTATAGGGAGATAAGGGATCAAAGAAATGATGAAGTCTTATCTCTTTTATATGAGTAAAGGGTCTAGAGTGAATGTTGTCCTTTTCATTATTTATTTAACTCCATTGCCACTTGTTTACCATTTACGAAAACCTCTACTACCGCTACTACAACTTCCATTACTTTTTTCATCGCTCATCTCTCCTTATTTTTTGTTTCATTTCTTACTCTCAGTATAAGGAAATACAGTAATTACAACTATCGAATTGGATGACAAGAGACTTACATTGTTGTAAGTATAATAGTTTAGTTTGTAATAAAGTGAAACTGTAATCAGTGGGGGGCTTACTGCCCGTTAATGCGGGATAAATTTGATTTAAGATTAAGATTCGGAAGTTTCTGTTGTTTTGAACTATAATTAGAAAGAGGGGGGATAATATGAAAAGAATTCTTGTTATTAGTGATATTCATGGAGAGATAGAAAAGTTCGAACAGTTATTGGAAGAAGCACAATATGATGCGAAACAGGATCAATTAATCTTACTGGGAGATTATGTAGATCGTGGTCCAAATGCGCGTGCTGTAATTGAAAAGGTAAGAGAATTGAAAGAAGAGGGAGCACTCATTTTAAAGGGAAATCATGAAGATATGATGATTAAGGCGTTAACGACAAATGAGGAACGTTCATGGAACCATTGGGTAAAAAGAAATGGTGGAGATAAGACATTATATAGCTATGGATTTGTAGAAGAGGATATTGCGGTTAATGACAAAGACTTCCAAAAACCGATTTTACACTCTCGTGTATTAGAGGAACATATAAAGTTTATTCAAGAATTAGATCATTACATTGAAACAGAAGAGTATATATTTGTACATGCTGGGGTTGAACCGATGAAACGAGTTTCTGAATCTGAACCATATACGTTAATGTGGATCCGTAATGAATTTCATAATGGATATAGCGGTGAAAAGGTTGTTGTATTTGGGCATACGGAAACAAAAACGCTTCATGGTAGTGAGGATTGCGGAGTGTATTTTGGTAGTAATCGTATTATTGGAATTGATGGCGGGGCTGTGTACGGTGGTCAGCTAAATTGTTTGGAATTGCCGAGTAAAAAGGTATATGTAATAAAAAATTGAAAGAGATAAGAGGAATCTTATTTCTTTCAATTTTTTATTAAGCTAAATTTAAGACAAAGTTTTTATAATAAAACTTCAAAATTTTAGAAGGAAATAGTTAAAAATGAAACGTAATGTAACTACATTCTTTTGTTATGAAGAGAAGAAATGTAATAATAAATAGAATTGAACTATTTGATGGAAGGTGAGAGCATGCGCTTACTTGTAGTAGAAGATAATGCCTCGTTATTAGAGTCTATCGTACAAATTTTGCGTGATGAATTTGAAGTAGATACGGCAATAAATGGAGAAGATGGATTGTTTTTAGCTCTTCAAAATATATATGATGCAATTTTACTGGATGTGATGATGCCAGGGATGGACGGATTTGAAGTAATTCAAAAAATACGTGATGAAAAGATTGAAACACCAGTCCTGTTTTTGACAGCGAGAGATTCTTTAGAAGATCGGGTGAAGGGATTGGATTTTGGTGGAGATGACTATATCGTTAAGCCATTCCAGGCCCCTGAATTAAAAGCGAGAATTCGCGCTTTACTACGCAGAAGTGGTAGTTTAACAACGCAGCAAACGATTCGTTATAAAGGGATTGAATTGTTCGGAAAAGATAAAGACGTTCAAGTAGATGGACAAAGTATTAAGTTGACATTGAAACAATATGAGCTGCTAGAGTATCTCATTCAAAATAGCGGGAAGATTTTAATGCGTGAACAAATTTTTGATCGTGTTTGGGGATTTGATTCAGATACGACAGTAGCCATTGTGGAAGTGTATGTGCATCATTTGCGTAAAAAATTAGAACCATTCGGTTATCAGAAAGATATTCAAACCGTTCGAGGTATTGGATATATATTAAAAGAACAATGAAAAAGGGAAGTATGTTTCAAAAGACACGCATTCGTTTGACTATAGTGAATTCATTAGTATTTATCCTATTAATAGGTATATTAGGTAGTATTATTTATTCATACACATATAAGCGTATTTATAATGAAGTGGATCAATCTATAAAAATGATGGCTCAGTATAGAGAAAAATTAGATGTTAAAATACCACCAAGAAAACGTATGGAGAATATCCAAATTGGAGATCCGCGAGTAACTAGAATAACTTGGAATGGGAAAATAGTGAAAATAGAGGGCGATAACCGTAAATTCCGTTCTATTTTTGAAGAGAATTTGGAAAAGTTTTCTCCGGAAAAAATAGGGGAGTTACAAGATATCAAAGTACAAGGACGATATTTTAGAGCATTTTCGCTTCAAAAAGATGGAGAAATAGTTCAAATCGTGCGAGATATAACAGCGGAAGAAGGAATGTTAAATACTTTATTTTTAATCCTCGTTATAGGTTGTAGCATAGGAAGCCTCTGTGCGATAGGTATCGGCTTTTTCCTAGCTGGCAGAGCACTCGTACCTATTCAAAATTCATGGGAGAAACAGCAGCAATTCGTTTCTGATGCATCACATGAACTCAGGACACCACTTGCAGTTATTCAATCAAAAACGGATGTTTTATTTCAGTCACCATCCGCTACGATAGAAGAAAAAGCGATGGATATTTCTACAATTTCAAAAGAATGTAGGCGGTTATCGAAACTCGTTAGTAATTTATTATTGCTAGCACGTTCTGATTCTAATCAAATTGAGATGGATAAGAAAATATTTGAACTTGATAAATTGTTAGAAGAAATAGTAGCTCCATATAAGGAGATTGCTTCTTATCAAGAAAAAGAAATGATGCTAAAAGTAGAACGTGGTGTATCTTTTATGGGGGATAGAGAGCGGATTCATCAAATGATGGTCATACTGTTGGATAATGCGATGAAGTATACAAATGAAGGTGGGCATATTCAAATTGATTGCACGCAAACGAGTAGTTCAATTCGTATACAGGTGAAAGATGACGGGATAGGAGTGAAAGAAGAAGATATTCCAAAATTATTTGATCGTTTTTATCAAGGGGATAAAGCAAGAAGTACGTCAGAAGGAGCTGGATTAGGTCTTTCAATCGCAAATTGGATTGTAGAAAAGCATTACGGAAAAATATCAGTAGAGAGCAAATGGGGAGATGGCACTTGTTTTGAAGTGATTTTCCCTAAAAACCAAAAAATATAAGTAAAAAGACGACCTTGTTTTTACACAAGGTCGTCTTTTTTTAAGGTAAAGTTAAGAAACTATTTATATTATGTATGGCATAAAGAAAGTTCGTTACATGAAGAAGAGACTAGGTGTATGTGAGTGGGGTTTATCAATCATAATGTTATCTCAAGCAGCGATGAGATGTATGTATAGTATTAAAAAAACTAGGGGAATGATGGGAAAGAAAGTATAAGAGGGAGGAATTAATTTTGAAAAAGAAAATGATGACGGTATTCACTATTGGAGTAATGAGCTTAAGTATATTAGGGGGTGCCTCTCCTTCTGAAACACAAAAAGGAAAGACTGATTACACGCAGCGCAGTAAAGAACAATTAAATAATGGTAAGATACATGCAGTGCATACAGAAGAAAAAGCAGAGAAACTAGGTATTGAAACGGAAGGAAAAGAACAAATTACACTAGAAAAAGAAATTCATGAAACAGAAGTAGGAAGGGAAGCAGAGCAGTTAGGCATATCGATTGAAGGAAAAGATGTTGGGACGTTGTCAGAAGAAATCTATGAAACAAAAGTGAAGCAAGAAGCGTTAAAACTAGGCATATCTATAGAAAATACATCAATTGTAAATTTAATTAATCAAATTAATATGATTAAAATTAATGATGAAGCAGATAAATTAGGTATTTCGACAAATGGAAAAGAAATAGAGGACATTGCAGAAGAAATCTATGGAAAGAAAGTAAGAGAAGAAGCAGGGAAGTTAGACATTTCTCAAAAGGGAAAAGAAATTGAAGAATTAGCACAAGAGGTGTACGAACAAAAAGTGCAGGAAGAAGCAAAAAAATATCATATTGATTTGTATGGGAAAGATATATATCAAGTATTAAGAGAAATTAATGAACAAAAGGTGCTACAATTGGCAGATGAGCTTAATATGGACAAAGCGAACATGAATATTCAAGAGCTAACAGAAAAAATAAAAAAAGATCAACCTGAGAGAGAAAAAGAACTAAATTTTGTACCAGTGATTCGAACGGATGCTGACGCATTTTATTCTTATTTAACGAACTAAAAAGGGCGTGAGAGTGATACGGAGGTTTAAGTGGTATATATGTATAGCATTACTAGCTATAGCGGTATGGAGTGTATATACAAATGGAGTTACAAAGTATGTGGAGAAGTTGACATTCTTCAATATACAAAACGGAAAAGAACCGGAATTTAGTAATAATGATGAAAAGGTCATTTTATCAAGTGTACCATTAATTCAGCAACTACCAGAGCTAGATCGAGGCTGTGAAGTGACAAGCTTAGCGATGATGTTACAATACGCTGGTGTTTCAGTGGATAAGATGACATTAGCAAATGAAATAAAAAAAGTTGATTTTATAGATGATGGTGTGCGCGGGAATCCAAATGAAGGATTTGTAGGTAATATTTATACATTTTCTGAATCAGGATACGGTGTATATCATGGGCCACTTTTTCAGTTAGCGGAAAAATATTTACCTAATAAAGCTGTAGACTTAACAGGGAAGAATATAGAAGAAATTTATAAGAGTGTAAAAGCAGGACAACCGGTAGTCATGATCACAAATGCAACATTTGCACCATTAGATGCAGATGAATTTACTACATGGGAAACAAATAGTGGAGATGTTTCAATTACGTATAATGAACATTGTGTAGTGCTTATTGGATATGATAAGGAATTTGTATATATTCGAGATCCTCTTAATGAAAGTTTAGATGTAAAAATACCGAGAGAAAGTTTTGAAAAGGCATGGATGCAAATGGGGAGTCAGGCGATTAGTTATGTGAAAAGCTCTAAATGAATGAGTAAGGAAAGAGATGTAAGGAATTGTAAGAGGAGTTTTTGTGGGGGTTTTTTGTTACGAAATAAGAGAACTTGAACTTATTATATAAGCTGAAGTTCTCTTATTTTTTTATGATTACATCTTTAGAAGGAGTGAATATGTAAAAATGCATAATTGACGAAAAATTTACATGTTATCATTATATATTGTTTTATATATGTTAATTGTATAAAATGACACAAGTATCCACATTACATAAAGGAGGCTTATTATGCAAAAAATATTTAACGGGGTTAAATGTATGAGTATCAATAAAAAATTAATCATTTCATTTTTTATTATTTTAACTATACCAGGAATTATTATCGGTGGTGTTTCATATCAAACTGCCAAAACAAATTTTGAACATCAAATGACAGCTAAAGCAAAGGAGAATATTTCGATTTTAAATACTGTTATTTCTCAAAATATAGAAGAGAAATTTGTTGATGCGACGTACTTTGCAGACATCTTAACAGAGGATACCTATCCAAATGGACAGGAAGAAATAGTAAGAACGAAGCTAGCGCAATATATAAAACTTCATCCAGAAGTAGAAGGTATTTATATTGGAACAGAGACGGGAAAGTTTATAAGAGAACCATTTATCAAAATGGATGACGGGTATAATCCAACAGATAGATCTTGGTATAAAGAAGCACATGAAAATAAAGGGAAAGTAATTGTTACTGCACCATATCAATCAGCATCTACAAAAAATATGGTAGTAACAATTGCAAAAGAAGTAAAAGATGGTAAAGGTGTTATAGGAATTAACTTAAATTTAGATAACATCTTGAAAATTTCCAAAATGATTAACATTGGTGAAAAAGGTTATGCAGTTATTTTAGATCAAAATAAGCAAATTGTTAGTCATCCATCTAGAAAACCAGGTGCAAAAGTTACTGATCCTTGGATTAAACCGATTTATGAAGAAAAACAAGGAAATGTCTCTTATACAGAACAAGATGATAAAAAGAATTTAATCTTTGCAACAAATGAGAAAACGGGCTGGAAAGTAGTTGGAGTTATGTTTGATGAAGAAATTACCCAAGCTGCGAATCCAGTATTTTATAAGACTTTGATTGTTATTGCTATTGCTATTGCATTTGGTAGTATATTAATTTATTTCATTACAAAGTCTATTACAGGGCCATTACGAAAAATAGCTGAATCGGCATATAAAATTAGTAAGGGAGATTTAACAGAGAAAATTACAATCCATTCCAAGGATGACATAGGGAAATTAGGGAATTCATTTAATGAAATGTCTACGTCTTTACAAGATGTTATTACCCAAATTAGCTTTTCAGCAGAACATGTTGCAGCATCGGCTGAAGAGTTAACAGCGAGCGTACAGCAAGCAAATGATGCGACAGATCAAATTACAATTGCGATGGAACAAGTATCAGGTGGGGCTGAGTCACAAAGTCAAGGTGTTGAAGAAGGTGCTGCTACATTACAACAAGTAAATACAGCAATTCAAGATGTAACCGGAAGCGCAGAGTCAATTTCTATTTCCTCATTACATGCCCGTGAAAGAGCTGAAGAGGGAGAAGATTTAGTTAAACAAACCGCAAAACAAATGCAGTCTATTTCTAGGTCGGTATCCGAGTCAGATGCTATTATTAAACTTCTTGATGAGAAATCAAAGCAAGTAGGAGCTATTTCTGAAGCAATTCAAAACATTGCAACTCAAACAAACTTATTAGCTTTAAATGCGGCTATTGAAGCAGCAAGAGCAGGTGAACAGGGACGAGGATTTGCTATTGTAGCAGATGAGGTTAGAAAATTAGCAGAGCAATCAGGAGAGTCATCTGGAGAGATTGCAAATTTAATTGCAGAAATTAAGGCGGATATTGAACATACTGTTAAGGCGATGGATAATGTGAATGGAGAAGTTCAACAAGGCCTTGATGTTGTAACAAAAACGAAAGTAAGTTTTACGGAAATTTTAAGTTCTACTACACATATTGTTTCTCAAGTTAATCAAATGGTAGAAACAACGAAGAGAATTGCTGGAGATGCAAATGAAGTGACAAATGCTATTGATGAAATTGCAGCTGCTGCAGAAGAAAATACAGCTAGTATGCAAAGTGTTGCAGCTTCAACAGAAGAACAGGTTAATTCCATGGAGGAAATTAGTTCAGCTTCGCAAAACTTAGCTGAGATGGCAGAAGAACTACAAGCGATGACTAGTAAATTTAAAGTATAATAACAGCAGATAAGTAAGGTGAAAATAATATCACCTTACTTATTTTTCTATTCAGCAATTAGGGGAGTCATTAACAGGATGAAAAAAAGAAAAAGACTATGGAATTTATGGAAAACGATTACATTGTTAGTTTGTACAGTTGTAATTTTTTCTTTACTTGTGACAGATATATTAATTAGTCATAATGTAGAACGGACGACGGAGGATAGCCAAGCAGAGAAAGCAAAAACAATTGCACACATTGTGGCGAATGATTCGATTGTAATCGATGGTTTGGTTGGGAAAGCAGATACCTCTGCAATCCAAACGTATACAAATAGAATATTACAAAACACAGGTGTTCAATTTATTGTAGTTATGGACATGAATGGAATAAGAAAGTCACATCCAAATCCTCAAAAAATAGGGCATCATTTTATTGGGGGAGATGAAGGGCCTGCATTGAAAGGAAAAGAACATGTATCGTTAGCAGAAGGAACTTTAGGTATTTCCATGCGAGTGTTTGTACCAATATTTTCTGAAACAGGTGAACAACTTGGAGCAGTGGCTGTTGGTATTTCAGCAGATAATGTAAAAGAGAGAGTTAAGGAAAGTAGACATATCATTTATATTGGTGTCGGAGTGGGTGTATTAGTCGGAATTATAGGAGCAATATTGCTAGCTAGACATATAAAGAAAAGTTTATTCGGTCTTGAGCCGCACAGGATAGCAAAAATTCTTGAAGAAAGAAATACGATGCTACAATCTGTAAAGGAAGGTATTATTGCTGTAGATAAAGAGGCTAGAGTAACGTTAATTAATAATGAAGCGAAACGTCTATTTAAAAAAAGCGGACTTGAAGAAGATTTTATCGGTAAAGATGTTGAGTTGTATATGCCAAATTCACGTATAAAAGAAGTATTGCAAACGGGAGAAGTACAATTAAACGAAGAACAAAATATTTATGGAATTACGATTGTGACGAATCGAGTTCCTTTATATGTAAAAGGAGAAATAGTTGGTGCAATTGCAACATTTCGTGATAAAACAGAGATTAGAAAACTAGCAGAGGAACTAACTGGTATTAGACTATATGCAGAAGCATTACGGGCACAATCTCATGAGTTTATGAATAAGATGCATGTCGTATTAGGGCTTACACATATGAAACAGTATGAAGAATTACAGAAGTATATAAGCGGCATGGTATCAGAGCATCAATATGAAATTGGTGGAGTTATGAAAAGAATAAAAAGTCCAGTATTTGCTGGTTTTTTACTAGGTAAGCTCAGCTATGCTAGAGAGAAAAATATAAAATTAATTATAAGTGAAGATTCTTATATGCCGGAAATAGATGATGAAAGTATTACTCATGAACTTATTACGATTGTCGGAAATTTAATTGATAATGCATTAGAAGCAGTGACGAATTGTGAAAAGAAGCAAGTTGAAGTTGAGATACAACATGGGGATATACTAACTATTACAGTACAAGATACGGGAAAAGGTATACAAGAAAAAGAAATAGAGGAATTATTTACGAAAGGTTATTCCACAAAGGGAGATAACCGCGGTTATGGTTTGTATCTTGTAAAAGAAAGTATACAGCGAATAAATGGGGAAATTCATATGCATTCATTAGTAGGAAAGGGAACAACGATAACAATTGAAATACCTAAAGGTAGGGATGAGAGGCAAATATGATTAAAGTTTTAATTGTAGAAGATGACCCGATGGTAGCAATGTTAAATACGCATTATTTAGAACAAGTAGGAGGGTTTGAACTTGTTCAAGCAGTTAACTCAGTAAAGTCAGCGATAGAAGTATTAGAGAAATCACGAGTAGATTTAGTATTACTTGATATTTTTATGCCTGAAGAGACTGGGTTTGAGCTTTTAATGTATATCCGGAACCAAGAAAAAGAAATCGATATAATGATGATTTCAGCTGTACATGATATGGGGAGTATTAAAAAAGCATTACAATATGGAGTTGTAGATTATTTAATTAAACCATTTACATTTGAACGATTTAAAGAGGCATTAACTATATATCGAGAAAAATTTACTTTCATGAAAGAACAACAAAAAATTAGTCAATCGGAATTAGATTCGTTAATTTTACAAAAAGAAAAAAGAGAGCCTACTGTCACTAAAGAGCTTCCGAAAGGTTTAACGAAGCAAACGTTGCAATTAATTTGGCAGAAGATCGAGTCTCTGAATGGAAGAGTATTTACAACAGATGAAATGGCACAATTAGTTGGAATTTCAAGAGTTTCTATTCGAAAATATGTAATGTTTCTGACTGACATTGGGGTGTTAGAAAACGAAATGATGTACCAACATGTGGGAAGACCTGTAAGTAAATTAAGATGTGTTGATCAAAAGAAAATAGAGTTTTACGTATAAGCGACTTAATATAAGTCGCTTATACTTTTTTTAATTACAAAATCAATTACAAAACTTACAAAAACTATTTTTACTATTGAAAGCGTTTTAATATTGTTATTAAGAAAACGAGGGGGTGCCATATGGGAATTCAAAAGAATGTGGAAGCGGTATCATTTTCTGAAGGAAATGAAGTACAAAGAGAATCTTTCGCTTCTAAAATTATGAATGTAAAAATCGGTGTTATACCTTTACCGTTATATGTAGTATTGGCTGCTATTATTTATGGGGCATCTGTATATAATAAATTGCCAGCAGATATGATTGGTGGATTTGCAGTTATTATGATCATGGGGATTTTCTTAGGTGATATTGGGATGAGAATTCCAATTTTAAAAAATATCGGCGGTCCAGCAATACTTTCGTTATTTATTCCATCATTACTTGTATTTTTTAACTGGATGAATCCAGCTTCAATGGAAGCTGCGACTATGTTAATGAAAAAATCGAACTTTTTATATTTATATATTTCTTGTTTAGTAGTCGGAAGTATTTTAGGAATGAACCGTAAAGTGTTAGTACAAGGTTTCGTTCGCATGTTTATTCCTTTAGTAGTAGGGACGTTAGCTTCTGTAGCAGTAGGATTATTGGTCGGTTCATTATTTGGATTTGAAATGAAGCACACATTCTTCTTTATCATCGTACCAATTGTGAGTGGTGGTATCGGGGAAGGGATTTTACCATTGTCGCTAGCTTATAGTGATATTTTAAATGAATCATCAGCAACGTTTGTATCACAGCTTATTCCAGCAGCTATTATTGGAAATATGTTCGCAATTGTAAGTGCAGGGTATATGAAGCGTTTAGGTGAGAAGAAACCGGAGCTTAGTGGTAACGGTGTATTAGTGAAAACAGACAATCAAGCAGAATTATTAAAAGAACAAAATACAGAGAAGCCAATTGACTTCTCATTAATGGGAGCAGGTTTATTAATTGCGTGTACGTTCTTCATCTTCGGAGGATTTGCTTCTAAGTTCATCGGTATTCCTGGGGCAATCATTATGATTTTCTCAGCAGCGCTTGTGAAATACTTTAAATTAATGCCAGCAAAAATGGAGCAAGGAGCATTCCATTTATATAAATTTATTTCGAAGAATTTAACTTGGCCTTTAATGGTTGGATTAGGATTGCTATATATTCCGTTAAAAGACGTAGCAGCAGTTCTTTCAGTAGGATATGTTGTTGTGTGCGCATCGGTTGTTCTTACAATGGTAGCATCAGGTTTTCTTGTAGGGAAAGTGATGAAGATGTATCCAGTTGAATCGGCGATTGTAACTGGATGTCATAGCGGTTTAGGTGGAACTGGAGATGTTGCTATTTTATCGGCTTCAAATCGTATGGAATTAATGCCGTTCGCGCAAATTTCGACTCGTTTAGGCGGGGCGGCAATGGTTGTAACGGCGACAATATTATTAAAGATGTTTTCATGATCAAACAAGCTAGCTATATTCATATAGCTAGCTTGTCAAATTAAGGGGAGATTATAAGTATGTTAGCAAATCAAATTAATGAAAGATCATTGTTATTGCATAAAGAATTAGTAGGGAAAATTGAAATTACAAGTAAAGTAGAAGTAAATTCAGCGGATGATTTAAGCCTGACGTATACACCAGGTGTAGCGGAGTCTTGCAAAGCAATTGCGGCAGATGAAGAAACGGTGTATGACTATACAGCACGTGGTAATATGGTGGCAGTTGTCTCAGATGGAACAGCGGTACTCGGTTTAGGAAACATTGGACCGAAAGCGGCTATGCCTGTTATGGAAGGAAAAAGTATTTTGTTTAAGAAGTTTGCGAATGTAGATGCTTTCCCATTATGTTTAGGCACAACGGATGTAGATGAAATCGTTACCCTTGTAAAAAATTTAGAGCCTACATTTGCAGGGATTAATTTAGAAGATATTGCAGCACCGCGTTGTTTTGAAATTGAAAAACGATTAAAAGAAGAAACGAATATTCCTGTATTCCATGATGATCAACATGGAACAGCTATTGTCGTTTTAGCAGCTGTTATTAATGCATTAAAAGTTGTTAGCAAACAAATGGATAATGTGAAAATCGTTATTAACGGTGCGGGTTCGGCAGGAATTGCAATTGGAAAATTATTATTAAAGGCTGGTGCAAAGCACATTACGCTAGTTAGCCTAGAAGGTATTGTTTGTGAAGGTGAAACATGGATGAACGAAGCACAAATTGAAGTTTCAAAAAAGACAAATCGTGAACATGTGCGTGGAACGTTAAAAGAAGCGATTAACCAAGCTGATATTTTTATTGGCGTATCTGCTCCTAACGTATTAACGAAAGAACTTGTACAGACGATGAATGAGAAAGCAATTGTGTTTGCAATGGCGAATCCAATTCCAGAAATCTTCCCTGAGGATGCATTAGAGGCTGGGGCAGCTGTAGTAGGAACTGGGCGCTCGGATTATGCGAATCAAGTAAATAATGTATTGGCGTTTCCCGGAATATTCCGCGGTGCGTTAGATGTGCGCGCAACTGATATTACAGAAGAGATGAAATTAGCGGCAGCATATGGGATCGCTAACATCATTACTGATGAAGAACGTAATGCGAATTATGTAATCCCGAATCCATTAGATAAAAGAGTTGTTCCAAGTGTTGCGGAAGCAGTAGCGAAAGCAGCTATTGATTCAGGCGTGGCACAAATTACGAAAATACCACGTTATTAATAGCTAAAAGCAGTGCCTAAAAGGCACTGCTTTTTTGAGATAAGAAATCAAAATAATGAAGAAGTGTAGAATTATTTATGTTTCTTCACTATTTATTTAATTCCATTGCAACTTGTTTACCATTCACTAAAACCTCAGTTATTGCTACGATTACTTCTATCATTTTTTTCATCTCTCATCTCTCCTCATTCATTTCTTACTTTAAGTATAAGAGAAGAGAGATAATTCAACTATCGAAGTACATGACGTAGAAATTACATTGTTGTAAGAAAGTGGTTTATTTTTGTCACTTTACTCAGCGGTGATTACAAACTGATCATAATATTTTTCATTCACATATATATTTAATAACCATAATCCAGATGAAGGTAGTGACATAGCGAGAGGGAGTTCGCTTGTAGTAGAATTGATTGTATTTGAAGTAGTCCAAGTTTGTTTGGAAATTTCTTTTTGAAAGAGTACTGGTGTTGGCGTTACAGATCCTTGTTTTAGCGCAATAATAGACAATTTTCCAGTTGGTATTTCAGAATCTAGAAAGTACCACATTATTTCATTTTGTTCATTTGCTATAATAGGACTATCAGCCATTGCGATTTTTCCTTCGATGCCTTTTAAAGGTATTTTTCCGTCTATGAATGAGGGTGCTTCTTCCCAATTTACATCTTTTAAAACACTAAGATGAAAGAAGGAAGGTGCGTTCACTTGATTGGACGTTGCGACAGCTTCAGTTTTAGATGCTTTTGAATCAGGTTGTGCTTGTGTGCATCCAGTGATGAGAAAGGAGAGAAGTAGCATAGTTCCGATTTTTTTCATGGTGCCACACTCCTAGTTTTTATTGTTAGTGTAATTGTATTTGCTAGAAGGCGGGACAATTCCTTTAAAATGTCAAAAGAGGTCGTAAGTTTTGTACGACCTCTTTTGACATTTTGTATCCCGTAAAAGCCCGATTGGTGTAGGTTAATAATCAGTGGGAGATAGCCCCACTAATTAAAGTTTCATTTTATATTTGTTCCGTTGTATAGGTTGGTTCGGTTTCTTTTTGGGGCATCGTCAAAAAAATAACGGATAGAACGATACATATGCCGCCTAATAATTGATATGCTCCAAAAGATTCACTTAGCCAAGTGATTGAAACGATGGCAGCTACAAGGGGTTCAATGCTAGATAAAATGCTTGTTTCTGTTGCTGCTAAATATTTAAGACTACCGATATACAGAAGGAAAGAAAGGGTACCACTAATAATGATAAGAATAAGCATAGAAAAAGTTTTTAGTGTAAAGGTTTGTGAAAATTGATTCCACCCGAATGAATGATTATAAATAAGTAGTGCAATTCCTCCGATTAACATCCCCCAACCAATTACTATAGTTGTTCCGCATGCTTTAATAAGCGAAGCTGGATGAAGGGTATAAAATGCAAATCCAATTGCTGTTAATAGTCCAAAAATAATAGCTTCTTTAGATAAAACAATATTTTCAATTGAGCCATTTGTAATAATAAAGTATGTTCCTATTAGCGCGGCTATAATTGCGAATAGTTGCATGGAAGCAGGGAATTTTCTTTGTTCAAATGCAACATACATGGTAATAAGAACAGGACCTAGAAATTGAAATAGCGTTGCTGTGACCGCGTTACTAATATGAACCGTTTCGATAAAGGCGTATTGCGCACCAAGCATGCCGAGAATAGAGAAAATAATAAGTTGTATAGAATATCTAGGGTGTTTCCAAATTTGAAATATGTTTTGTTTCTTTATAAGTAAGAAAGACAAAATAAATATTCCTGCAAGTAACAATCGAATTGTTAAAAAATCAATTGAGGATACATTAGTATGCTGAAATAGCCACTGAATCATTGGACCAGATAATCCCCATAATGTAGCCCCTGTAATAATCATAATGAGTCCGATACGTCTACCATTGTTCATTATCATGTTTCTCCTCTCCGGTATTTGATTTTTGATGTGTGACATGATAAAAGGAATTATATATAAAATCTGGTACTGTAAAAAGTATCAGATTTTAGTTTTATTAAGGGGTCAGATATTATGTTAGAATTAACGCCTAATTTAAATGTGAATAGTAAAAAGGCATTATATGTGCAATTGTATGAGTATATAAAAAAAGAGATTAAAGATGGATCGATTGTCCCTTTTACGAAATTACCGGCTAAGCGAAAGTTAGCGATACATTTACAAGTAAGTAAAAATACAGTAGAGGCAGCCTACGAACAATTACTTGCAGAAGGTTATATTGAATCGATATCGAGAAAAGGTTATTTTGTATGCAAGATTGAGCAAATGGTTCATGTAGAGGATAGCGAAGAGAGGATAGAAGAAGTCCCGTTTCAGGAGAAGCGTTATAAATTTGACTTTACACAAACAGGAATTGATACAAATGCTTTTCCATTTAATATGTATCGGAAAATTGTAAATGAAGTATGGCAACCGCATAATAACGAACTTCTCTTTCTAGGACACCCTCAAGGGGAAGCAAGCTTAAGAGAAGAGATTACGAATTATTTGTATGAATCTAGAGGTGTGCGTTGTTCAGCTAGTCAAATTGTATTAGGAGCGGGAACACAAATATTAGTGAAACTATTGTTTCAATTGTTAAAGGGAAGCAATTATGCAGTTGAAAACCCAGGGTATCATAGAAAGATGGTTGTTTTTGAACAGGGAGAAGCAAGAGTCCAAATGTTATCTTTAGATAGAGATGGAATTTGTATTGCAGATTTAGAAAATAGCAATGCGAATGTTGTATTTGTTACACCTTCCCATCAGTTTCCATATGGAATGATTATGCCTATTACGAGAAGGATGCAGCTTTTACAGTGGGCAAAGAAAGAAGAGAGCAGGTATATTATTGAAGATGATTATGATAGTGAATTTCGTTATTCTGGAAAACCTATACCGGCGCTGCAAGGGTTAGATACAGAGGGGAAAGTTATTTATATGGGAACGCTATCTAAAGCATTATTGCCATCGCTACGGATGAGCTATATGGTGTTGCCGAAGAAATTAATTAAAAAGTATCAACAGCAATATTTATTTTATACACAAAGTGTTTCAAGAATAGATCAAGAAGTGATTAGAAGATTTTTAAATGAAGGATATTGGGAAAAACATATTCATAAAATGCGTGTTGTCTACCGAAAGAAGAGAGATAGACTTGTTTTTGAAATAGAGAAGTATTTCTCTAATCGTGTTGAAGTGATAGGAGAAGATTCCGGATTACACATTTTATTAAAAGTGCATAATGGAATGCAGGAAGAAGAATTAATTCAAGAAGCTGCGAAATATAGTATTAAAATATATCCTGTGTCTACGTACTATAAAGACGGTACGGCGCCTGAGAGTGTAGTTTTACTTGGGTTTGCGATATTATCAGAGGAAGAGATTGCGAGAGCGATTCAATTATTACACACGGCATGGTTTACAAGAAAGTAAAAAACATCCTCCAAACATGAGGATGTTTTTTATTATTTATTTTCATCTAAGAATAAGACCATATGCTCTTCGTCCCAATATTGTCCGTTATATTTTAATGAACGTTCTTGTACACCGAATGTTTTAAAACCTAATGATTCATAAAGTTTTTTCGCTCCATCGTTGCCAACAACAACATCAAGCATAACTTGTTCTACTTCTAAAGATTTAGCAAGCTCAAGACATTCTTTAATAAGTGCTTTTCCTGCTCCAAGTCCGCGTGCTTTTGGAGATACATATACAGAACCGATTTTAGCTTTATGTTCTTGTTTTACATATGGTTTCGTTTCCAGTGTTGCAACCCCGATTAATTTTCCATCTTTAAATGCACCTAGCGTATAGTTTTCATCTTGTGCTAATTTTTGTGCTTTATATTCAATCGCACACTCTTTATTAATAATATCTTCATAAGAAGAGCTGAATGCTTCAGGGTTTTGCTTTAATCCTTCTACGCGAAGTTCTAAGTAAATTTCTGCTTCGTCTTTTGTTAATACATGGATATCCAATTATATCACCCTCCAAATCTTTGCAAATGTACCTTTATTTTATATTGAAATAAGAATAATTTCAAAAGCTTAGCTTATATGAGCTGTTTTTATGAACAAAATAACACCAGTAGTGTTTACTACTACTGGTGTTTTCACACGCATATTATTCAAAAGGTAGCTTGATTATAAAGTTTGTTCCCGCTCCTAATTGGCTTGTTACTAGAATAGAACCGTTATGCAATTCTACAATTTCCTTTGCAACAGCTAGCCCGATGCCTTTTCCGCCTGTAGCTCGTGTTCTAGATTTATCAACACGATAAAAACGGTCAAAAATATGCGGGATATCTTCTTCAGGAATACCTTCACCTTCATCTTGTACACTTATTGTAAAAGAATCTGTTTCCATGAGTACACGTATCGTAATGGATGTGTTTTCTGGCGAATGTTGATAAGCGTTGTGTAATAAATTTAACATAACTTGTTCCATACGTCTTTCGTCTATACAAACTTCTAAATCATCTTTGCAATATACATGAAGTTGCATTTGCTTATTCGTTAATGTTGTTTTTGTTTTTTCAACCATTCGTTCTAAAAATGGCTGAAGAAGCACTTTTTGTTTTTTTATAACAAATTGGTGTTGTTCTAATTGTACAAGCATAAATAAATCTTGGACGAGATCGGTTACACTATCCGTTTCATCCTCAATGATTTGTAAGTATTCTTCTCGCTCCTCTTTTGTTAAAGAGTCTCTCTTTGCTACCTTTGCATAACCTTTCATATAGGTCAATGGAGTTAATAGTTCATGAGCGACACTAGCGAGAAATTCATTGCGCTCTTTTTTCATATACGTAAGTTCACTCGATAAATCTTCAATTGTTTTTGCTAAACTTCCGAGTTCATCATTCCGTTTAATACCTAATTGAATTGGCTTATTTAATTTTGACATTTTTTCTGTCGCTCTCTTCATTTTTACAAGTGGTTCTGTAATAACGCGTGAAAAAACAAAGACAGAAATTGTTGTTAAAATAATTGTTAAAACGCTAATGATAAGAAATTGGTTCATGAGTTTAAGTAACATATTTTCTAGGAAAGATGTTTTTAATAGCATATATAGCTTTCCTTGAAACTTTGTTGTGTTAAGTGGGCTTACTGTTGTGATGAACTTTGATTTTTTCCAGTTCCTTTCAACGACCAATCCGCCGTCTGGGACAGTTTCTGTTTTACAAGTAAGTTGTTTTTGCATATCTTTTGTTACGGGTTCTGAGGTGGAAATAATTTTGCCGTTATGGTCAGTAATAATGATAGCTATATCGGAGTTAGAAATTGATTCCGATTCAACTAAGTGTGCAGCCTCATTCGTAATATCGAATTCAGGATACACAGGGCGTTTAGGACTTTTATTATGTTCAGCGTGTTTCATTTCTTTATAATATTCATCCCGTCTCTCGCGGCTTTTAATTTTTTTACTATAGCGATTACCTTTCTCTAAAAGAGCATCTGTTTCCTCTACAATACGCATTTTTGAAAGGCTTTTATAAAAAGATACGAAAGCAATTGTTTCAATACATAAAGCTAATATTAAAAAGTATGTCCCAATTTTAAGGGAAAGTTTACTCATTTTTTCACCATACCTTATTCATAATAAAGAGTCAGTGGTATACGATTTCCCACTGACCGAAGTAATTATTCACTTTTCCATTTATATCCGACTTTATAGACCGTTTCTAGGTAATCTTCAATTGGAAATCCTTTTTTGCGTAGTTTATCACGGATATTACGAATGTGTGAATCAATTGTTCTATATTCGATATCTGTTTCATAGCCCCAAATTTTTTCGATTAAATCATCTCGGCTATAAGCACGGTTTGTATTTTGCAAAAATAGTCCGAGTAACGAAAATTCGATAGGAGTTAATGAGATTTTTTCATCATAAACTGTGACAGTATGTTTCGTTTTATCCCACTCAATACCATTGAAACTAACAAAGCCATCTTTTTTTGTACGGCGTAATATAGCCTCGATTCGTGCGACTAATACATGCTCATCAAATGGTTTTGTAATATAATCATCTGCGCCCATCGTGAGGCCTTTCACCATATCGTAGTTTTGATTACGAGCTGTTAACATAATGATAGGAACATTGGAAATTTGACGAATTTGATAGCAAGTATCCCATCCATCCATATTTGGCATCATAACATCTAATAAAATAATATCGAATTCTTTTTGTTCGATTAAATTTAGTGCTTCAAGGCCAGAGGTAGCTTTCATGCAAAAATAGCCGCGAGGGCTTAAGAACAGATCTAATAATCGTAACATACGTTCTTCATCGTCTACTAATAAAATTTTTACCATAATCTTGTGCACCCCAAACTGTTCATTCTACTTGTATAGTTTACATGAAAATAATAAAAAACTCTTTTTATGTGATTGAGTGGAAGAGTTATTTTTCGCTCAGAGTAATTGACATAAAAAATGCACTAGTTTTGCACAACTATTTTTTATAATAGAAAACGTAGCGACACAAAATACCCTATGTTGCGACATAACGTCATGTCATTTTATTTATAAAATGACAATTCCATTCTATTGTGTATGTGAGATAGAGAGGGTTTTCGTATTCACCTCGCATCGGATAAGAAAAATTTCCTATCTCACACTTTTTTTAAAAGGAGATCATACACATGAATTCAAAAGAAGAAATTTCAAAAAAAGAAAAGCAAGATCGTAATACGGTTGTCATGTGCGTTGCCGTATCTATGGTTATTATTATAAGTTGCGTAAATAAAATTTTGGGGATTTTATAATATAAAAAAAGCTGATTGCTTCTTAAGAAGCAATCAGCTTTTTTCATTGTTAGGGGAGTATTCCTATATGATAAACCAAGGTAAAATTGCTAACCCAGAAGTTACAATTGCTGTAGTAAATATTAAAAGCATAGCTCGTTTGTTTTGTTTCATTTCATGTCACATTCTCCTCTACATATCAAGTACATGCGATCAGCGTGGGATGTAGTTCCCCACTGAGTAAAGTTTCACTTTATATTTTTAGTATAATAAATGGTAAGGATTGGTACGATCGATAAAGGTGACATGAAGATTACATTGTTGTAATGCAAAAAAACATCTTTCTTATTAAGAAAGATGTTTTTGGAAAACTACCCCGCAAAAGCCCGATTGGTTCAGCTAATACTCAGTAGGGGATGGAAAAATCACCCACTGAGTAAAGTTTCACTTTATATTGAAGTATTAATCATTTAAGAACAGAACCATATGTTCCTCGTCCCAATATTGACCGTTATGTTTTAATGAACGCTCTTGTACGCCGTAAGTTTGGAAACCTAATGACTCATATAATTTTTTTGCTGCATCGTTACCAACTACAACATCGAGCATAAGTTGTTCTACATGTAATTTATCGGCATTTTCAATAATTGCTTTAATTAGAGCTCGTCCTGCTCCAAGGCCACGCGCTTTTGGAGAAACAAAAACGGAACCGATTTTTGCTTTATGTTCTTGTTTAATAAATGGTTTTGTTTCTAAAGTAGCGATACCAATTAAATCATTATCTTTGAAGACACCTAGAGTATACTTATCCGGATTGCTTAATCGTTTAGCCATAGCAGCCACAGGATTTTCATGTTTAAGAACATCTTCATAAGAAGAGCTAAAAGCTTCCGGATTCTTCGTTAAACCTTCCATACAAACTTTTAAATATATTTCTGCGTCCTCTGTTGTTAATAAGCGAATTTCCATAGTTGTAACCTCCCTGGTGGATTTCAAATAAATCCATTACTTTTATAAGATTGAGTATATGTTTTGTTAGTATTCTCTTTTAATTTGTAAAAGAATGAAAAGATATATGCTACAATGTTTTGTTTTAATTATGTAATGAAATTATATATTAACTTTGTTAACTATTCAAGTGTTTAATATGTTACATTTTTATAACTAAAATAACTCCTCGATTGAGGAGTTATTTTTTAAACATTGGATTGATAGCCATCAATTCGTTTTGGATGTGTGTAAATATTACAAGATTCATTTCTAATAAACCCTACGACTGTAATGCCTAAATCATGGGCAAGTTGCAATGCCAGTTTTGTTGGAGCGGATTTAGATAGAACAATTTCACATCCGATTTTTGAAACTTTGAGTAAAATTTCGGATGAAATACGTCCGCTAAATGCGATGATTTTTCCTTTAATGGATATATCGTTACGCAAACAATGACCATATATTTTATCTAATGCATTATGTCTTCCAATATCCATTCTTGATAGGAGGATATTGTTTCGATCACATAGCGCGGTATTGTGAACACCGCCAGTTTGGCGAAATGTAGTAGAAGATTGTTGCAAGGTATTCATTAAGTGAAAGCATTCTTCAGGAGTAATTTTTACATGTATATCATGTAAGTCTTTTGCTTTTGCTGCGTCGTTTACGAAAATAAAACCTTGTCTACCTTTTCCACAGCAAGAAGTGATGTATCGTTTATTATATAAAGTTTGATAGAGCGGATTCACTTTTGATGATTTTACATGGACAATTCCGTTATCTTTTTGAACCCATAGTTCTTCAACATCTTTATAGGAAGAAATAATCCCCTCAGAAATTAAAAAACCAATTACCATATCTTCAATATAATTTGGTGTGCATACGACTGTTACATATTCTTCACCATTCAACTTAATAGTAATAGGAGATTCTGTAACAATCTCATCAAGCTGTTTTGAAAATGTACCAGATTGATAGCGTACAATTGTATAAGTCTCTTGCGTAGGCCCCATATTAAATTCCCCTTTTATATGTATTTCTCTCCCACATTTATCATAAAACAATGGGAAAAATAAAAACACCTATTAACAAGAAGAGCACAGATTATTTTGGTTATTATTGTATATGTACGATATAATAGAACTGTAGAATAGTGATAATTTCAAGCTTTCGTAGTTATACCTTATAACATCTAGAATCGACTTCATAAGAAAGTATTTGGGTAGAGCGTTTCAAAAATATGTACAGTAATGCGATTTTGAAAACGGATTCATAATTGTGTTGTACAGTTGGTTGTAAGGAGAGGGGAAACTATGGCAGAACAGACAGTCCGTGTAACCGTCGATGGTAAAGAATTTTCTGCATCAGGTGAAAAGATGATACTACAATTATTTAACGAGAGTAATTTGGAACATCCTCAAATTTGTCATGTACCAGAAGTAGATCCAATTCAAACTTGTGATACGTGTATTGTAGAAGTAAATGGGAAGTTAATGCGTGCTTGTTCAACGAAATTAGAGAACGGTATGCATATCGAAAGACAGTCCCAGCGTGCAAAAGAGGCACAGACTGAGGCAATGGATCGAATATTAGAGAATCATCTACTGTATTGTACCGTTTGTGATAACAATAATGGTAACTGTAAAGTCCACAATACAGTACATATGATGGGAATTGAGGAACAGAAATATCCGTATGAGCCAAAAGTAAGTGCGTGTGAAGTGGATATGTCACATCCGTTTTATCGGTATGATCCAAATCAATGTATTGCTTGTGGGCAGTGTGTAGAAGTATGTCAAAACTTACAAGTGAATGAAACTATATCGATTGATTGGAGCTTAGACCGTCCACGTGTTATATGGGACAATGGTGTAAGTATAAATGACTCATCTTGTGTAAGTTGTGGGCAGTGTGTAACAGTATGTCCATGTAATGCGTTAATGGAAAAAACAATGCTGGGTGAAGCTGGATTCATGACAGGATTGAAACCGGATGTGTTAGATCCGATGATTGATTTTGTAAAGGATGTAGAACCTGGATATAGTAGTATTTTAGCAGTTTCAGAAGTAGAGGCTGCGATGCGTAAGACGAAAGTGAATAAAACAAAAACAGTTTGTACATTTTGTGGTGTAGGTTGTTCATTTGAAGTATGGACGAAAGACCGCCACATTTTGAAAGTACAGCCTGTTTCAGATGCGCCGGTTAACGGTATTTCCACATGTGTAAAAGGCAAATTTGGATGGGATTTTGTAAACAGTGAAGATCGTATTACAAAGCCATTAATTCGCCAAGGAGATATGTTTGTTGAAGCTTCATGGGAAGAGGCTCTTGAAGTTGTTGCATCCAATATGCAGCATATTAAATCAGAATATGGAAGTGATGCATTTGGATTTATTTCTTCTTCGAAAGTAACGAATGAAGAAAATTATCTTATGCAAAAACTAGCCCGTCAAATATATGGAACGAATAATGTAGACAACTGTTCCCGTTATTGTCAATCTCCAGCAACAGACGGTTTATTTAAAACTGTCGGTATGGGCGGGGACGCTGGAACAGTGAAAGATATTGCGGAAGCAGGCCTTGTCATTATCGTTGGAGCAAATCCAACAGAAGGACATCCTGTACTTGCAACGCGTGTAAAACGTGCACATAAATTACATGACCAAAAATTAATTGTGGCAGACCTTCGTAAACATGAAATGGCAGAGCGTGCGGATTTATTCATTCATCCGCGCCAAGGAACTGATTACGTATGGCTCGCTGGTATTACGAAATATATTATTGATCAAGATTGGCACGATAAAAAGTTCATAGCTGAAAATGTGAAGAATTTTGATGAATATAGCAAAATGGTAGAAAAGTATACGCTTGATTATACAGAAGAAATCACGGGGATTTCGAAAGAAAATCTGAAAGAAATGGCTCGTATGGTATATGAAGCAGATGGTACTTGTGTACTTTGGGGAATGGGTGTAACTCAAAATACTGGAGGAAGTACAACTTCAGCAGCAATTTCAAATCTATTGCTTGTTACGGGTAACTATCGTCGTCCTGGTGCAGGAGCATACCCATTACGCGGACATAATAACGTACAAGGCGCTTGTGATATGGCAACATTACCAAACTGGCTTCCAGGTTACCAAGCGGTTTCAGATGATGCGCTCCGTGCGAAATTTGAAAAAGCATACGGTACTACAATTCCGAAAGCACCAGGCTTAAATAATATTGCAATGTTACTTGCGGCAGATGAAGGAAAACTGCGTGGTATGTATGTTATGGGTGAAGAAATGGCTTTAGTAGATTCGAATGCCAACCATGTACAACATATTTTAGCGAATTTAGATTTCCTTGTTGTTCAAGATATGTTCTTATCGAAAACAGCTCGTTTTGCTGATGTTATTTTACCAGCGGCACCAAGCTTAGAAAAAGAAGGAACGTTTACAAATACAGAGCGCCGCATTCAAAGATTATATGAAGTATTGAAGCCGCTTGGTGATTCAAAACCAGACTGGTGGATTTTACAAAAAGTTGCTCGTGCACTAGGTGGGGATTGGAATTATGAAAGTCCAAGTGAAATTATGGACGAAATCGCGTCACTTGCACCGTTATACTCTCAAGCAACGTACGACCGTCTAGAAGGATGGAATAGTTTATGTTGGGGTAGTCATGATGGTAGCGATACACCGCTATTATATGTAGACGGATTTAACTTCCCAGATAAACTCGCTCGTTTATCATTAGATGAATGGGTACCACCAGTTGTAGCACCAGATGAGTATGATTTACTTTTAAATAATGGTCGTATGTTAGAACATTTCCATGAAGGAAATATGACGAATAAATCGGCTGGTATTTTATCTAAAGTATCTGAAGTGTTCGTTGAAATCTCCCCGGAACTTGCCCTAGAGCGCAATGTGAAAGATGGTGGTCTTGTAGAATTAGCATCACCATTTGGGAAAATTAAAGTACAGGCACTTGTTACAGATCGTGTAACGGGGAAAGAGTTATATTTACCGATGCATGCAACGGTAAATGAAGAGGCAATCAATATTTTAACTGGAACGGCGACAGATCTTTATACGTGTACACCAGCGTATAAACAAACGATGGTAAAGATGCGTGTACTACGTGAAAAAGGGAATCGTCCGTTACCATCTTCAAACCCGAGAGATAAAAAGCGTAATCCGCAAAATGGTGTTGAAATCCAGCAAAAATGGCAAAGAAAACAATACGTATCACTTGTGGACTAGGGGGCGGAGATAGTGGCGAAAGAAATTACTGTAATTAAAAAGAAAGTTGTAACAGAGGAAGAACAGAAACAGCAAGTAGCAGATGAACTTCTAAATGAGTTATCTAATAATCGTGAAGCAGTAGAAGAAACGATGCAGCTTTTAGCACAGTTGCAGAAGGCTGGTATATTAGATGCAGCAATTAGTTTACTTGCTGCGAAGGAAGATGTTTCAAAAATCGCTGTGGAGCAATTAAATCGTGAACCAGTTAAAAATGCACTCAACAATATGATGGGGGCAGGAGAAGCGTTATCTTCAGTTGATCCAGAAATAACGAAGCAAATTACGTCAAGTTTAGTTACAGGATTGCAATTTGCAACAGATGAATTAAATAGTGGTAAAAAAACAAAAGTAATGGATTTCTTTAAAGTATTAAAAGATCCAGATATCAATAGAGCTATTACATTCGGTTTTAGCTTTTTGAAAGCATTTGGACAAGGCCTAGAGAAAAAATAGAATAAATGAAAAAGTGATGGGAAGTAGCCATCACTTTTTTCATTATATGTATAAGAGTGTTCATGTTAAGCGGAATATATTATTATTAAAAAGATGGATTAGAACTTGAAATATGGAATCCATCTCAAATACCGTTTTAGAATTTGGAGGAATATATGCAACACCGTAAAAAACTATCTATACCAGGAGTAATGAGACATTCCTTTCAAACAGTTAAATTTGCTTTTTGGAATGTATTAACTTTTCAACTTGCTTATAAATTATTAGCAGCGATTGTGTTTGTTCCACTATTTGGAATCATTTTTAATAAGTTATTGTATTTTGCTGGTTATGCAAATGCGACAAATGATGAATTATTAGCGTTTTTAAAGACGCCTTATGGCATCTTAGCAATCGTAATTTTATCATTGTTAGCACTGTTTCTTATCTTTACAGAATTTGCGGTGCTTATTATTATTTCGTATTTCGCTCATAAAAGACAGAAGGTGAAATTACGTCCGATTTTATATAAAACGGTAACGTATTTACCTACTCTTTTCACATATTGCTTACCAGGATTTATTTTATATGCTGTCGTATTGTTGCCTCTTTTAAATATGGGATATGAAACGGCATTAATCCCGCAAATTCAAATTCCTAACTTTATTACAGGAGAACTGTTTAAGACAACGATGGGACAAGTTGGTTATTACACGTTCTTTGCTGTAGTCGCGTATTTGAATCTTCGATGGATTTTCGTTCTACCCATTGTTGTTTTAGAGCAAAAACCATTTCGCGTGGCAGCACGTAAAAGTGCAACTTTAGTAAATGAAAGCTTTTTTAAAGTACTATTCTTTTTAGTAGGGTTTTTTATTTCAATTGGAATTGTATATGTCGTGTTTTTGGGAATATATTTATTGTGCCTATGGGGTGTTTATGAATTTACAAACCCGAAAGGAACATTTGCATTATTAGCTGAATCAACGATTTCTGTATTTTTAACGAGCACATTGTATTTATTCAGCTTTATCGTGACGCCATTTTATATTATGGCGATTACGCGATTATACTTACAAAAGGTACCGGTTGAGGATGTTTTATTAGAAGAAGGATTAGATTATTCGAAAACGAAAGCAGATAAATGTTTTTTCCAAAAACATCGTTGGAAATTCATTGGCGTATACATTGTAGGAATTATTACTGCCGGAATGGTCGTTGCCTTCATTGTAACGTTTATTTCAAATTCGTATAAAGAACCGATTATTATGGCGCACCGCGGGTATATATCAAAAGGCGTAGAAAATACGAAAGAAGCTGTGCAAGGTGCTATTGATGCAAAAGCAGACTACGCTGAAATAGATGTATTACAAACGAAAGACGGTGAACTAGCGGTTATACATGATTTGAAGCTGAAACGTCTCGCAAATGCCAATGTGCATGTGTCAGATTTAACGATGGCTGAGTTAAGGCAGCTTACCCTTAGTCAAGATGGACTTTCAGGACAAATAAGTACACTTGATGAAATCATTAAGCTAGCAAATGGCAAAATCAAACTTAATATAGAAGTGAAGCTTCATGGGGGCGAAAAAGATTTTGTAAACAAAGTCTTAAAAACGATTAAAGATAATGAATTTGAGAAGCAATGTGTAATTCAAACGTTACACTATCCACTTATTAAAGAGTTTAAGCGTGCAAATCCAGATATAAAAGTAGGGTATATATTGTATGCAAGTAGAGCTAACTTAAAGAATGTGAAGGCTGACTTTTACGTAGCAGAAGAATATATGTTAAATAAGAAATTAGTAAAAGAAGCAAGGAAGTTAAACAAACCAATTTACGTATGGACAGTAAATGATATGGAAAATTTAAAGGCATATTATAAGTTGAACGTAGATGGTATCATAACCGATTACCCTGAAGATGCACGTGAAACAATTAAGATGTTAAAAGAGCAAGAAGCGGAAGAAAGTGATCTGTTTGATAAAATTACTGAAACGACAGATGATTTATTTTCTAAGTTATTTATAAGTTACCCAGCTGCTAGCTAAATGCTAGCAGCTATTTTTTTTGAAAAGAATATATCTCTAAAGTATTGAGTAAAATAATAACTGTATATGTATACGTTATCGCTTAGGTTTCTTACAATGTTAAATTATTGTCAAATAATAAAAGGTTACTGTTTATTTTGAAGAGGTATAATAAAAATAGAGTGATAGATAATGAAATGACACGAAACCCCTAATAGAATCAATGTTTTATATATTTACACTATTCTAAATATAAAAACTTTAGGAAAATGGTATGTTAGCGTTTTCATAACTTTTAAGTTATGCTAGAATAAGGACATAAGTTATTAATTATTACAAAAAGAAAAAAGAATCTCTTTTTTCTGTTAATTATAAGGGGGCATTTCATTATGCGTATTGGGGTACCAGCAGAAATTAAAAACAACGAAAACCGTGTGGCAATGACACCAGCAGGTGTTGTACATTTAATTCGTAACAATCACGAAGTATTCATTCAAAAGGGTGCAGGTTTAGGGTCTGGTTTCACAGACGCTCAGTATGTTGAAGCGGGAGCAAAAATTGTTGATACAGCTGAAGAAGCTTGGAACATGGAAATGGTTATGAAAGTTAAGGAACCAATTGAAAGCGAATACAAACACTTCAGTGAAGGCTTAATCTTATTCACATACTTACACTTAGCTCCAGAGCCAGAATTAACAAAAGCTTTAATCGAGAAAAAAGTTGTTTCTATCGCATATGAAACAGTACAATTAGAAAACCGTTCATTACCATTACTTGCACCTATGAGTGAAGTAGCTGGTCGTATGGCTGCACAAATTGGTGCACAATTCCTTGAGAAAAACAAAGGCGGTAAAGGTATCTTACTTGCAGGTGTTCCAGGGGTTAAACGTGGTAAAGTAACAATCATCGGTGGTGGACAAGCTGGTACAAATGCTGCTAAAATTGCAGTTGGACTAGGTGCGGATGTAACAATCATCGACTTAAGTGCAGAACGTCTTCGTCAATTAGATGACATTTTCGGAAACCAAGTAAAAACTTTAATGTCTAATCCTTACAATATTGCAGAAGCTGTTAAAGAGTCTGATCTTGTAATCGGTGCAGTATTAATCCCAGGTGCAAAAGCTCCAAAACTTGTAACAGAAGAAATGATTAAATCAATGGAACCAGGTTCTGTTGTTGTAGATATCGCGATTGACCAAGGTGGTATTTTCGAAACAACTGATCGTATTACAACTCATGATAACCCAACTTATGAAAAACACGGCGTTGTTCATTATGCAGTTGCAAACATGCCAGGTGCGGTTCCACGTACATCAACTCTTGCATTAACAAACGTAACAGTACCATATGCAGTACAAATTGCTAACAAAGGCTACAAAGAAGCTTGCCTAGGTAACACTGCATTACTAAAAGGTATTAACACATTAGATGGCTATGTAACATTCGAAGCAGTTGCAGAAGCTCACGGTGTAGAGTACAAAGGTGCTAAAGAATTATTAGAAGCAGAAACAGTATCTTGCTAATAGAAGCATTATACAAAACAAAATCGAACAATATATAAAACAACATGATAAGAGCTAAGAGTGAAGATCTCTTAGCTCTTCTTGGCAAAAGGGGGCATACATCGTGGCCAACCTATTTAAAAAGAAATCCGTTACGCAATTGTTAGGGGAAAGTAAAAGTAAAACTTTGACGAAAACGCTAGGGGCATTTGACCTAACAATGCTAGGGATTGGTGCGATAATTGGTACAGGAGTTCTAGTATTAACTGGATTAGTAGCAGCAAGAGATGCTGGTCCAGCAGTTATTTTTTCATTCATGATTGCAGCCATCGTTTGTGGATTTGCAGCATTATGTTACGCAGAGGTTGCTTCTACACTTCCTGTTTCAGGTAGTGTGTACACATACTCATATGCAACAATTGGTGAGTTTGTAGCTCATTTAATGGGATGGACATTACTATCCGTATATGTTGTAACGACTGCCGCAGTAGCTGGCGGATGGACTGGTTACTTCCATAACTTAGTGAGTGGATTAGGGCTTGAAATTCCAAAAGCACTGCTAACGATTCCGTCTCAAGGTGGTATAGTGAATTTACCAGCAGTTATCGTTACATTAGTTATAACTTGGTTATTATCAAGAGGTACGAAAGAAAGTAAACGAGTGAATAACATAATGGTATTAATTAAAATTGGTATCGTTGTTTTATTCATTGCAGTTGGTGTATTCTACGTGAAACCAGAAAACTGGATACCATTTGCACCGTATGGTTTAAGTGGAGTTTTCGCGGGGGGAGCAGCAGTATTCTTTGCTTTCTTAGGATTTGATGCATTAGCAACTTCTGCTGAAGAAGTAAAAAATCCGCAACGTGATCTACCGATTGGTATTATCGCTTCGTTAGTCATTTGTACAATCATTTATGTTGTAGTTTGTCTCGTTATGACGGGTATGGTTTCATATAAAGAGCTAGATGTACCGGAAGCGATGGCGTATGTGTTAGAAGTTGTAGGACAAGATAAAGTAGCTGGTATAATCGCAATTGGAGCTGTAATTGGTATTATGGCAGTAATTTTTGCTTACATTTATGCAACGACACGTGTATTCTTCGCAATGAGCCGTGACGGTTTATTGCCAGAATCTTTCGCGAAAATTAATAAAAAGACAGAAGCACCAACATTTACAGTTTGGTTAACAGGAATTGGTAGTGCTTTAATTGCTGGATTTATCGATTTGAAAGAATTGTCGAATTTAGCGAATATTGGAGCGTTGTTAACATTTGCGATGGTTGGTGTGTCAGTTATTATTCTTCGTAAAACACATCCAAAATTACAACGTGGATTTATGGTACCACTTGTACCGATCTTGCCGATTATTTCAATTGCATGTTGTCTATTCTTAATGGTAAACCTACCATTAAAAACATGGATGTATTTCGGTGCTTGGTTAGCAATCGGAGTAGTTGTATACTTTGTTTATTCGAAAAAACATAGTCATTTAAAAGACGATGGAAGTTCGCAGGATAATTTAGAACAAGCTAATTAAAGGGATATAAACACAGTAAGCCTTGTGCGTCTAGGGAGCGCGCAAGGCTTTTTCTTTTGTTGAAATAAAGGGAATGTATATTATTTTGTCGAATTTTTCTGTCGGAATATGAAAAAAGGTGGGAGCGAAATGGAAGAAACAAAAGTTGTTGTTGGAGCAGAGGGTTATAATAATAACCCTGGTTGGTTACATACGAATGAAGAAGAATTAAATTTATTACGGAGAGAAACTTGGCTTGATAAATTTCAACCTAATTCTTTATCAGTAATTTTGGCAGAACATGTATGGGAGCATTTATCATATGAAGAAGGAATTGAAGCTGCAAAAATTTGTTATGAGTTTTTAATGGAGAATGGATATATTCGTTGTGCAGTACCAGATGCATTTTTTCCAGATGAAGAATATCAGCAAGGGGTACAAGTAGGTGGACCTGGTCCATTAGATCATCCTGCAGCAAGTCATAAAATTGTTCATAGCTATAAAACAATCACGTCCATGTTTGAATCAGCAGGTTTTCAAGTAAGGCTCTTAGAATACTGTGATGAGAATGGTAAGTTTCACTATAATGATTGGAATGAGAAAGATGGATTTATTTATCGTTCGAAACGTTTTGACCATAGAAATCGGGATAATCATTTAGGATTTGTTTCTTTAATTGTGGATGCGGTGAAAAATGAAAAGTAAGTAAAAAGGGGTGTGCGAATTGTGCATCCTTTTTTGTATGAGAATATAGAGAGTGCGGAAAATATGTATACGACTTATTAAAATGTGAACGGAATGTTCATAAAAAAAATTCAGATTTCATTGACACATATGAGTGGGCGCTCATATAATAAGAGTATAAGATATATGAATGATTGTTCATATGTTCAATTAAAGAGGTGAGCTATTATGGCTGGAAATAAAGTAGAAACACCACAAGAGACATGTTCTCAAACGATAATTCATGAAGAAGTTGTAGAGCAAGTAAAACAAACAATTCCAACTGATGAAAGTTTAAGTAAAGTAGCAGAACTATTTAAAGTATTAGGTGACCGTACACGTACGAGAATATTACATGCGCTATTTGAAGCTGAAATGTGCGTTTGTGATTTAGCTTATTTATTAGGAATGACACAATCATCTATTTCGCATCAGCTTCGTGTGTTAAAGCAAGCGAAACTTGTGAAGAATCGTAAAGAAGGAAAGGTTGTTTATTATTCGTTAGCTGACCAGCACGTAATTCATATCTTCGAGCAAGCGTTTGAACACGTAAACGAAGAAGAATAAAAAGAACGCGAGGAGGGAGAACGATGGCTGAAGCGTTAGTGAAAAAGAAACTGATGTTAGAAGGTTTAGATTGTGCGAATTGTGCAATGAAAATTGAAAAAGGTGTTGGGAATATAGAAGGAGTAAATTCTTGCTCTGTAAACTTCGCAACAAAGACAATGATCTTAGAAACAGCACAAAATAAAGAAAACGAAGTTGTTACGGAAGCAAAACAACTCGTTACAAAATTAGAACCGCATATTAAAGTGCAAGAAGAGCAAAAAAATAAAATTTCTAAAGAAGTATTTATATTAGAAGGTTTAGATTGCGCGAACTGTGCAATGAAAATTGAAAATAAAGTGAAGGAAATGCCAGCTGTCTCAGAAGCAACTGTTGATTTCGTATCGAAGAAACTACGAGTAGAAGTTGCGAATAAAAGAGAACTAGAAGCAACTGTAGCAAATATAACAAATGTCGTTCAAAAGTTAGAACCAGATGTGAAAGTTGTTCGTGAAGAGAAGAACGGTCATGACCACGGACATAGTCACGATCATGGTGAAGCAAATGTGAAAAAGATGGTAGGGAGATTAGTGGTCGGCGGAATTTTGACAGCAATTGCTGCATTAGCGGGCTTACCACAAATGGTAACAATTCCGTTATTCGTCCTTGCTTATTTATTAATAGGTGGAGATATCGTTTGGAGAGCGATAAGAAACATAACTCGTGGCCAAGTATTTGATGAAAACTTCTTAATGGCAATTGCAACTGTAGGAGCTTTTGCAATTCAACAATATTCTGAAGCTGTAGCAGTAATGCTATTTTATCAAGTAGGAGAACTATTCCAAAGTATTGCGGTAAACCGCTCCCGAAAATCAATTACTTCATTAATGGATATTCGTCCTGATTATGCGAATGTAAAGATTGGAAATGAAACGAAGCAAGTATCACCAGAAGATGTAAAAATTGGCGATTATATTATCGTTAAGCCAGGTGAGAAAGTGCCGTTAGACGGAAAAGTAATTGAAGGAACATCAATGGTAGATACTTCAGCATTAACAGGTGAATCTGTACCACGTGAAGTAGAAGTTGGAAATGATGTATTAAGTGGCTTTGTGAACCAAAATGGTGTGTTGACAATTGAAGTTACAAAAGAATTCGGTGAATCCACTGTATCAAAAATTTTAGATTTAGTTCAAAATGCAAGCAGTAAAAAAGCACCAACGGAAAACTTTATTACGAAGTTTGCACGTTACTACACTCCAGTTGTAGTTATTACAGCGGCGATCATGGCGTTTATTCCACCACTTATTTTAGAAGGAGCTACATTCTCTGAGTGGATTTATAGAGCTTTAGTGTTCTTAGTAATCTCTTGTCCATGTGCGTTAGTTGTATCCATTCCTCTTGGATTCTTTGGAGGTATCGGTGGTGCATCTAAAAGTGGTGTGTTAGTAAAAGGTAGTAACTATTTAGAAGCTTTAAATGATGTAAAATATATTGTTTTTGACAAAACAGGAACATTAACAAAAGGTGTTTTCAAAGTTACAAAAATGGAACCGAGCGAAGGTACTACAAGCGAAGAGTTATTAGAGTATGCGGCATTTGCTGAAGTGTATTCTAACCATCCAATTGCCCAATCTATTCGAAAGGCATATGGAAAATCAATTGATGAAAAAATAATCGATGATTATAACGAAATTTCTGGTCACGGTACAGTCGTAAAAGTACAAGGAAAAGAAATTTTTGCAGGTAATGCAAAATTAATGAGAAAAGAAAATATTGAATTTAAACAACCAGAAACAGTAGGTACATTAGTTCACGTTGCTGTAGATGGAAAATATGCAGGTTATATTGTTATTTCTGATGAGGTAAAAGAGGATTCGAAACAAGCGATTCAAAAGTTAAAAGAACTAGGTATTAAAAAGACAGTAATGTTAACTGGTGATGCAAAAACAGTTGGTGAAGCTGTCGGTAAAGAATTAGGCTTAGATGAAGTTCATGCGGAATTACTACCGCAACAAAAAGTAGAAGAGATTGAAAAAATTGATACAGCGAAGCATGGAAAAGAAAAAATTGCCTTCGTTGGTGACGGTATTAACGATACACCAGTATTAGCCCGTGCAGACGTTGGTATTGCGATGGGTGGTTTAGGATCAGATGCAGCAATTGAAGCGGCAGACATCGTTATTATGACTGATGAGCCTTCAAAAATTGCGACAGCTGTAAAAATTGCAAAACGCACAAGAAGTATAGTGTGGCAAAATATCATCTTTGCTTTAGGTGTAAAAGGGATCGTTCTATTACTTGGTGCCTTTGGTATTGCAACAATGTGGGAAGCTGTTTTCTCAGATGTTGGTGTGACACTACTTGCAGTGTTAAATGCAATGCGTGTATTACGAGTGAAAGATTTATAAAAAAGAGGACGCAACCTGCGTCCTCTTTTTTATTGGTTATTTTGTTGAAATTGATTTAATAAAATAATATCAAATATTATTTTACTTTTAAATAATATAATATTAAAATTTACAAATAAAAAACATTCGTCGTATTATTTTAATATATTTTTTACAAATATCCATATAGTATTGAAAAAACAGAGAAGGAGAAACTTCTCTGTTTACTTTTGTATGTTTTTTTCAACTTGTTCTCGAACAGTTTGAATGTAATTCATTTTATGATCCCAACATTCTTGGCTTAAATCGACAGGATACTCTTCGGGATTTAAAGTTCGCATGTATTCTTCCCAAAATAGAGCGAGACTCTGTTCATTATATTGTTGAATATCTAATATACTTGGTAGTTCATATGTTCTTTCACCGTTAACGAAAATGTCTTTATGGAGTTCACGGGCTTCAAAGTTTGTTACGAATTTACTTATATATGTGTGAACTGGATGGAACATTTTTAAGCGCTCTTCTTTTCCAGGTTCTTCAGAATCTAATGCAATATAATCGCCTTCTGCATGATCGTTTACCCGATTGATAATACGATAAATTCGTTTCAGTCCTGGAGTGGTAATTTTTTCAGGGTTAGATGAAATTTTAATCGTATCATTTAATTTTCCGTCAGTATCTTCAATCGCAACTAGTTTGTAAACAGCCCCCAATGCAGGTTGCTCAAAGGACGTAATTAATTTTGTCCCAACACCCCATACGTCAATTTTTGCTCCTTGAGATTTAAGGTGCATAATTGTGTATTCATCTAAATCGCTAGAAGCGATAATTTTTGTATTTGTAAACCCTGCTTCATCTAATAGTTTTCGTGCCTTTTTCGATAAATAAGCCATATCACCACTATCAAGACGTATGCCATAGAAATCAATACGATCCCCAAATTCTTTTGCAACACGAATCGCATTTGGAACACCAGATTTCAATGTGTCATATGTATCAACGAGAAAGACGCACTTTTTATGAGTTTCAGCGTATTTTTTAAACGCGACGTATTCATCGCGATATGCTTGAACGAAAGAGTGAGCGTGTGTGCCAGCTACAGGAATCCCAAAGCGTTTCCCAGCACGAACGTTGCTTGTAGAGGAGAAACCACCAATAAAGGCAGCACGCGTCCCCCAAAGGGCAGCATCGAACTCATGGGCACGTCTTGTGCCGAACTCTAAAAGCTCATCATTACTTGCAGCATGTTTCATACGTGCTGCTTTTGTGGCAATTAATGTTTGGTAATTCACAATATTTAAGAGGGCAGTCTCAATAATTTGTGCTTCACCAAGTGGTGCATCAACACGTAATAAAGGTTCGTTATTAAATACAACTTCGCCTTCTTGCATACTGCGAATCGTCCCAGTGAATTTCATATTTTGTAAATAATGAAGGAA
Source organism: Bacillus sp. B2-WWTP-C-10-Post-4 (assembly GCF_009183805.1). Lineage (NCBI taxonomy): Bacteria > Bacillati > Bacillota > Bacilli > Caryophanales > Bacillaceae > Bacillus > Bacillus sp. B2-WWTP-C-10-Post-4. Next base: position 48,930 of record NZ_WEII01000026.1, read on the forward strand.
TTCTTCTTCAAATTGTAATTCTGCTAAATAAGCGATATCGCTTTCAGTAAAACTGAAATTTTCTATGTACTCTACAATTTTCTCAAGGCCAGCAAAAACAGCGTAGCCGTTCTCAAATGGAAGCTTTCGAAAATATAAATCAAAAACAGAACGGCGATTATGAATACCATCTTTCCAATATGTATAAGCCATGTTGATTTGATATAGGTCTGTATGTAAGGCATAACTATCGTCTTTATAATGAGTCATCGCGAGAACACCTCCATAATTTGGTTATAGTATACCAATTTTTCACCATTCGTAGCAAAGAAGAGATATTGATGTGAAGTCAAGAGAGAAAAAAATGAAATTATGCATATTTTTTAGAAAATTTATATTTATCAATTTATATTTCTCCAGATTTTATGTATTATTAGAGTAATGGGGGTAATGAGAATGGAGGAGGACAATGCAACAAACATTAGAAAAAATAGGCAAACAAGTCTTTTATAAACGGCTACAGCAAAAAATGACACAAGAAGAATTATGTCAGGGCATTTGTTCTGTCTCATACTTAAGTAAGATTGAAAATGGAAAGATTGAAGCATCAGAAGAAATTCTACAATTGCTCTGCGCAAGATTAGAAATTGCCGTGACGGATTTGAGGGATGTAGAAGAAGATGTGAAGGGGAAGCTGGATGAATGGTTGAATGCACTAGTTCATTTAGACAAGCAACAAGTAGAACGTATATATGAAGAGTTGCAAGGTGAAATGAAGCATGTGTTGGATTTTGAAATTATAAATTATTATAAACTGCTGTATACACGTTATTTAATTATGAAAAGGGATTTTCCTGCTGTCGAAAAAGAGTTAGAGAGCTTAAAGAAGATGTACAAAAAGTATTCACCATTCCAAAAATTATTATATACGTATAGCAAAGGGTTATATTATTTTTTACAACATAGATATAAGAAGGCATTGGAGTATTTGACTCGAACAGAAGTAATGGCAAAGGAACAAGGTTATCATGAGAATGGAATATATTTCAATTTAGCTCTTGTTTATAATGAATTAGAAGTTGAACATATGACTTTACATTTTGCTAATGTAGCAATGGAAGGATTTAAGAATGAATATAAATTCCGTTATGTGATAAATTGCCAGTTACTTATTGCGTTGAGTTATATACAAAAAAAGCAATATAATGAAGCACTATCTATTTATAATAATATTTTGAGGGAAGCAAATTCTTTTGCTGATAAAGAAAGTATAACAGCTATTGCTTTAAATAATTTAGGCTTTTTGTACTATAACTTAAAAGATTATGCAAAAGCAAAAGATTATTATTTACAATGCCTAAAGTACAAAAAGGAAGAGGATTTAAATTATATTGATGCAGTGTATGAGATCGCTTTGCAGTGTATTGAATTAAAAGAATTTGAAGAAGCGAAAGATTGGATTAATAAAGGGATAGATGTTGCCAAGAGGGATGAAAAGTATAAAAGTATGCTATATATACTTTCAATGCTTAAGAATAAATACTTTGAAACGAAAGATGTTTATAAAAGATTTTTAGAAGTTGAGGCAATCCCATTTTTTAGAGGCGAAGAAAATAAAAAGGAATTAAAAATGGTGTATTTAGAACTAGCAGGATATCACGAGGAATTACTAGAATTTAAGGAAAGTAATAACTACTATAAATTAGCAATTAATTTATTAGAAGAAAAGGGAGGAAAATAATATGAAAAAAATAATTATTGGTGCTTTGGCTTTGGTAGCTGTATTAGTGGTATTGGAACCGCAATATGCTTGGACATCGGATATTTATGGTCAAGGAGAAAAAGTAGTAGAATTAATAAATTCTTAACAGAAACCCCTTTCCAACAGGAAAGGGGTTTTTCAATATTTGTTCCTCAAAATTCTACAAAACTTGAGAAAAAAATTATTTGAATTTTTAGTATATTAATAGTGGAAACATAATGCTAATATGAAACTACTCTTTTTCAAAAAAAATTTTATTAGGGGGAAGGTTCATGAAAAAGAAAAGTTTAGCATTAGTGTTAGCGACAGGAATGGCAGTTACAACGTTTGGAGGGACAGGCTCTGCATTTGCGGATTCTAAAAATGTGCTCTCTACGAAGAAGTACAATGAGACGGTGCAGTCACCTGAGTTTATTTCTGGTGATCTAACTGAAGCAACTGGCAAGAAAGCAGAATCTGTTGTGTTTGATTACTTAAACGCAGCAAAAGGTGATTACAAGCTAGGGGAAAAGAGTGCACAAGATTCTTTCAAAGTGAAACAAGTGAAGAAAGATGCTGTAACTGATTCAACAGTAGTACGTATGCAACAAGTTTACGAAGGAGTGCCTGTATGGGGTTCTACTCAAGTAGCTCACGTAAGTAAAGACGGTTCTTTAAAAGTATTGTCTGGAACAGTTGCACCTGATTTAGACAAAAAGGAAAAGTTGAAAAATAAAAATAAGATTGAAGGCGCAAAAGCAATTGAAATCGCGCAGCAAGATTTAGGGGTAACACCGAAATATGAAGTAGAACCAAAAGCGGACTTATATGTATATCAAAACGGTGAGGAAACAACATATGCATATGTTGTAAATCTAAACTTCTTAGATCCAAGCCCAGGAAACTACTACTATTTCATTGAGGCAGACAGCGGTAAAGTATTAAATAAGTTTAATACAATTGATCATGTGACGAATGATGATAAGTCACCAGTTAAGCAAGAGGCTCCTAAACAGGATGCGAAAGCTGTTGTAAAGCCTGTAACAGGAACGAATAAAGTAGGAACTGGTAAAGGTGTATTAGGAGATACGAAGTCGCTTAATACAACGTTATCTGGATCATCTTACTACTTACAAGATAATACACGCGGGGCAACGATTTTCACATATGATGCGAAAAACCGTTCAACATTACCAGGAACATTATGGGCAGATGCAGATAATGTTTTCAATGCAGCGTATGATGCAGCAGCAGTAGATGCTCATTACTATGCAGGTAAAACATATGATTACTATAAAGCTACGTTTAATAGAAATTCTATTAATGATGCAGGAGCACCGTTAAAATCGACAGTTCATTACGGAAGTAATTATAACAATGCATTCTGGAACGGATCACAGATGGTATACGGAGATGGTGATGGTGTAACGTTTACTTCATTATCTGGTGGAATTGATGTAATTGGTCACGAGTTAACGCATGCTGTTACGGAAAATAGTTCAAATCTAATTTATCAAAATGAATCTGGGGCTTTAAATGAAGCGATTTCTGATATCTTTGGTACTTTAGTAGAATTCTATGATAACCGTAACCCGGATTGGGAGATTGGTGAAGATATTTACACACCTGGTAAAGCAGGAGACGCACTTCGCTCTATGAGTGATCCTACGAAGTATGGTGATCCAGACCATTATTCTAAGCGTTACACTGGTTCAAGTGATAACGGTGGTGTGCATACAAACAGCGGCATTATTAATAAACAAGCTTATTTATTAGCAAATGGTGGTACGCATTATGGTGTAACTGTAACTGGTATCGGTAAAGATAAATTAGGTGCGATTTACTACCGTGCAAATACACAGTATTTCACGCAATCTACTACATTTAGTCAAGCTCGTGCTGGTGCAGTACAAGCTGCTGCAGACTTATATGGTGCAAATTCTCCTGAAGTAGCAGCAGTTAAGCAATCATTTAGTGCTGTTGGTGTAAACTAAGGCTTTAAGGAAGAGCTAGTAATAAAATACCTCAAAAATAAAGAAGGAGCATAGGCTCCTTCTTTATTTTTTTCTCCATTTTTTCCACAAATAAAACAATCCAATAACGCCTGCGATTGTTACAACCCACTTCGCTTCATTTGTTCCGTTCATGACTTGGTATGCCGAATATACTTCAATCAATAAGGCCGGTATTTTACCTATTGTACTGGCAATACTGAAGGAGAGTAATGACATTTTCCCTAGAGCTGCAAATAAAGTCACGATACTTGATGGGATGAAAGGTATCAATCGAAACGATAGAACGAGTAGAAAGGCCTCTCTACCTTCTACATAAAGAAGACGCTCTACCTTTGGGTACTTATTTACTTTATCGTGAGTGAACTTTTGAAGGCCCAGGCGGTAAATATAAAACGAGATAATAGCCCCTAAGGCCTCACCTGCGATCGAAATGATTGTGCCATTTGTTACACCGAAGAGCTGTATATTAATGGCGGTTAAAAAGATGCTAGGAATAACACCTAAAAGACTAATGATGATGTTAATTAAGATACTAAGTGGAATTGCGATTGAATAGTATTCTGTTAAGAAATTTTGAATCGTTTCAGCCATTGTTTAAAATCCTTTATCTTTTTTTGCATTACACCATATTTCGATTGTATAGGCAAGGGAAAATTTACATAATGTAGAAAAACGTTGATAAGAAGGGGTATTTATACCTTATATGGGTATTAGGTATATAAAAATAGGGGTATTTTAAATCATTTTGAAAAACAGTATAAAAACCTTTGTGTAAAAGAGTTTTATAATTATATTATTTTTGATTTTATTCGGGAAATAATTATAAAATATAGGGGGTATATATTATAAAAGGCGAAAAATAGAGGGTTGATGAAATTGCGCGGGTAAATATGGAAAAATAGATGAAAAAAATGAAAACTGATAGATTTTTTCGTTGTGAAATTGACTTTTAGTGAAGTTGCGATAATAATCATGGAAGAGGTGATATGATGAAACGAATAAGCAGTCTTTTCTTCAGTAGTTTATTGGCATTACTGCTAATCTTAAGTGGATGTGCAGGAAAAGAACAAAAAACAGAGAAACAGACAGGTAATCAAGCTACATCGGTAGAAAAAATTAGTGATAATATTTTAGATGAAATGGAAGGACCACCTAAAAATGGTCATACGATTGAAAGACATGTAGGCAAGTCAGAAGAGGATTTGAAGAATCGCTTGAAGACAGATAAAGTGTCAGCCGCAAGTACATACTATGATAAAGAAACAGCGACGAAAGCTGTAAAAGATAGCTTGAAGCAACATGACAAGGAAATTCAAGATTGGTTAAAAAATTCTAAAGAGGCTCGTCTCGTAATAAATACAACTCATTCATTCCCTGTTGGAAAAACGGTAATAAAGAAAAATATGAGTGTAAAAGACAAATTGGTAAAAACTGTTACTGTTTTAGCAAGAGATAAGTCAGGGGAATTAGGGTTTAAGATTATTACTTCTTATCCATCTGATAAATAAGAAGGGGGAGTACATTATGTATACGACATTACAATACTTTCTTAAATCGTACTGTACGTTAAGTATTCATGAGGATGAAATAGTAAGCGTGATGGAAGAGTTTATTGAACAAGAAGACGAAGAAATTGTTTTGAAATTACGTGATGAATTAATAAATATGAAGAAAAAGAACGCGTGGGAAGAGGCGTGTGTATTAGCTGCGAAGCAAGGAAACCGTATGTGGTCTTTAGAAGAAACGAAAGATCATCTTGAAACTTTTTTACTATTACTGCAAAAGAAAAAGGCGTGATTTACTCACGCCTTTTTCTTTATGCTATTTGGTTGATATTATCTATTCTTTTGGAGCGCTTTTATATACGCTTTTTGAAATTTGTCCATTTGATATTACTTCCCCGTTTTGTGTTACTTTTTTATACGTAACCGCTGTGATTTTATCACTAGTCCTACTAATTACTTGAGAAGAAACTTCAACATTTTTACCAGTATTTGTACCGAAAATGCGTGTAGTAATACTACCTCCATTTGAAAATGCTTGAATATAAATATGATTGCCTGTATTATTTTTAAATTTTAAATCTGGACCATAATCTGCTACTGCTGCATCTTGCCCAAGTGGTAAATAATTTACTGGCATAGAATGATTGCTTCGAGAAACAATTCCTAAATCAGCCCTTAAAGCTGCGCTGTATAAAGTACTACTGACTTGGCAAACTCCTCCGCCTGCACTTTGTATTACTTTACCTTGTGAATATACTGCTGCAGATTTGTAACCATGTGCAGCATCAGTTACGCCAACGCGGCCGTTAAAACTAAATGTTTCATCAGGTGCGACAATAACCCCACTTAAAGTATTAGCTGACTTATTTACGTTAAATGATTGATTTCCGTTACGGCCAGCCATTGGAGTAGAATATTCAGCAATGACTTCTTTAATACCCATTTTCTGTATATCTTCTGTAGAGCGTTCTGGTTTTATGAATGTAACTGGTAATGTAACATCTGATTTACCAGTAGTAATAGCTTCGTTTGTTAAACTGTTTAGTTTTCCTTTATCAATTTTTTCTCCGTTTTGGCTTTGACTAACATTTACTGTTGAGCCTTCAATGCTTAATTCTGCATTAACAGGATTTTTTAATGTTTCATTATATTTATCTTTTATAAAGGTTTCGTAAGCTGTTGCATTTAATTGTGGTGTTAATTTATAGTCACGTTTTAATTCACCGTTTTCAGCTTGCTTACGCATTTTGTAACGATTCATTACGTTTCCTTCTTGTTCTTTAAAGATTTTGTCAATAATATCTTTCTCTTTATAATTTACTCCTAAATCTTTCCATGTGTAAGTTTGTTTATCGTTTTGGAATATGTAGGTAAGGGATTTTTGATCTAATTCAGTTAACCTTTGATTAATAATTGCTTGAATATCTTTCTTATTTTTTCCATCGAGAGAAATACCTTCAAATGTAGTATTTGGTAATGCAGTAGTATCTAATTGATTATTTAATTTGGATACATATTGATATCCCCCAACACCGCCTACACAAAGTAATATGCCCCCAGCAATTGCAGAACCAATCAGTATTTTACTTAGCTTCATTTATTTCCCCCCAGAAATTTATGTATAAATA
>NZ_WEII01000270.1:0-861 GCF_009183805.1 Bacillus sp. B2-WWTP-C-10-Post-4
ATAAAATATTATAATTAAATGTATTTTTGCTATTAGTTGAATTAAATGATTCAGTTAAAAATATTGAAAATGTAGTTTGCGAGATGAGGTAAGTAATAATTGCGATGAATATGCCACGTAAGATAAATGTGTTGAATTTTCCTTTTTCATTTTGAAGTTGTTTCATTTTAACTTGTAAATCAATTTCATTTATTTCTATAAAATCTTTAACAAATAATTGAGGGGTACCTAAATCATCTATACTGTCTTCACCATGTTCATGACACTCTTGAATATGTTCTAATATTTGTCTCTTAATATTTTCCCTTTCTTCTAAACTAATATCGTATTGCTTTAATTCCTTAAGTACGTCTCTTAAAAATTGCTTTTCTTTACCTATCAATTTATTCCTCATTTCAGAAGGTCTCCTTTCAAACCGCTTTTTAATAATGTTTGAATGTCCAATTGCAATTCTAACCACTCATTAATTTTCTTCTCAAGACGTATTTTCCCATTTTCATTAATTTCATAATAAATCCTCACTTTACCACTGTCTGTTACCTCTTGATAAGTGTTAACCCACTCTTGATTTTTCAACTTAGTTAAAATAGGATAAATACTTCCTACTCCTTTCAATTTTAAATTGTTTATTTCAAGTTCTTTCATAATCTCATAACCATAACTTTTCTTTTTCGACAAAATAGATAATACACACATTTCTAAATGACCTTTAATTAAACTTGTTCTATCCATAGGATAAATTTAACAGAAATATATACTTCATTCAAGTATATATTTCTGTTAAATTTAAAAAATCACACAATGAAAAATAGATTAATAAACAAAAACATATCACTTACGAACCATTTTAAACCTTAATTT
>NZ_WEII01000271.1:0-858 GCF_009183805.1 Bacillus sp. B2-WWTP-C-10-Post-4
TTGTGAAATACTTATCTATAATGGTTTCTCTCGTTTCATAAACATTAGGGAAATCACAAACAGTTACCTGATTATTAACACTAATGGATTCGATATTTCCTTTTATTTCGCTCCAGAATGGTAAGACATTTTGTAACACCATTTCATAGTTTGAAAAGCTTGCTTGTTCTAATTCAAACATTTTCAATGCAACTTGTGCTTTTCTTGGCAATAAAGAAACATCTTCCGTCAATACCATATCGCCACCAACAATAGACTTCAATTTAACAAGTGCCGGTAAATCACCAACTATTTTCAATACTTTGTTAATAGGCTGATTGATTATTTCACGAATATCTACGTTACCAAATTTAAGTGGTTTATGATGATTTAAAAACGTCCCCTCACAAATTGGACATTTCATCATTTTTTTTGAACTCTTAATTTCTTCTTTAATAGGTGCTTTTGAAATAACAATATATCCACCAATAATTGTATTAAACCCTACCCATGTTCTGCGTGTCTTTCCTTTTTTATCATAAAATGATTTTTCAAAATATCCGTACCAAAACGTATGCTTTTCTTCTTCTGACATATCATTATAGCTCTTTGACAAATCGTGACCAAGCTCATTTTTTATTTCTTCGAATAGAAATTCTATTTTTTCATGCTGATAAAATTTTAATACCTTCATGATTTCTTGATCGAATAGCCCATCCAAAAATGGAACACTTTTATCTTGAATGGCAATATCTTTATCAAAAACTTCAATTTGAAGACGTCCAGAACAAGATGGACAATGATTGTCCTGTGAATAGAAATCAAAACTTCTCGTATCTTTATTAATTGGATGAGCAGCTACAATATGATTAATTAATC
>NZ_WEII01000272.1:0-849 GCF_009183805.1 Bacillus sp. B2-WWTP-C-10-Post-4
CTTTAAGTCAGTTTGAACAAGGAGAAGAACTTTTTGTTAAGTGTTTGGATATGGCTAAAAAACATAACTGTACTCGACTAATTACCTTAATTCAGTACAACTTGGGTTTCCTTTATGCAAAACAAGGTATATCCGCAACTGCAATACGACATTTAATGGATGTATATAAATCTGAAAAACCATATCATAAAACTGTATTCTTACTGGCTCGAGAACATTTCAAAGTAAATGAAATTGAACAAGCACAAGAATTTTTGACTCAAGACTTTGGATTAGCTGACGTTGAATATACACATCATTTACGAATACTTCGAGCACAATACGATGAAAATTATAAGCAGAATCTAGAAACAACGATTGCAGATGGACTAGATTACTTCGAATCCCAAAAACTTTATGGATTTATGGAAGAGTACTCTGGAATTTTAGCGAAAAAACTTTATCAAGAAGGTAATCATGAGAAGGCTAACCAATACTTTAATATATCTTATGATGCTAAAGAATTACTTCAGAAGGGAAGTGCGTTAAAATGAAAAAAGTACTAATAGGATTTTTTAGTTTTGCTGCTGTTTTAACTATTGGAAGTTTTGCAGAATCTTATACATCACAAGCTGATCATGGTAGACCGCCTGCACCACAAAGACCAGATTATATTTCTAATGTGGCCGATTTTGATCACGGTAGACCACCTGCGCCGGCATACGAATACGGCGATACTTATATTGATCATGGTGAGCATATCTAAAACAAAAAGAGGACGTGATATATACGTCCTCTTTTTGTTTTATTTTAATTACGACCAAATTATATTTAAAATAATATAAGGGATAATGTTCTCTAGTATATCAA
>NZ_WEII01000273.1:0-809 GCF_009183805.1 Bacillus sp. B2-WWTP-C-10-Post-4
ATTATATGCTTGTCCTTTTTATTTGTGCATAATCAATATATAAACATCTTTAATAATTCTTAATAACTTTTAATTATAGTTCTCTCTTACATTTTATCGTTAAAAAATTAATTGGAGGTTTATTTGCCATGTTCTTATTTGGTTCATCAATTTCCGAAACTTGTACTAATCCATATTGATTAAAATCTTTTTTTATAGATTCAGAATCATAGAAGAACATTTTTACACCTTCCATTATCTCATAATAATCTTTATCCAACTGTTTTCCTTTTCCGTACATGGGAGCTTTTTTAGAAACAGTTGTAAAAACCATATATCCGCCTGGTTTTAACTGATTATAACAATCTTCAATAAAATTCTCTCTTTCCTGTCCATTCAACAAATGAAGAAGTGCATGACTAAATATCCCATCATACAGTTTATTATCAAAAGGCATTTCGTTTACTGAACCGTGATACATACTAACATCTTCTAGTCCGTTTTCTCTTGCTAAATCGATCGCTGTTTTCGAAATTTCAATACCTGTTACATTTATACCATTATCGATAAAAACCTTTGCATTTCTTCCATAACCAATACCCGGAACTAATATATCCTTAACGTTCTTTTCAATAAAAAAATCTTTTGTCAAAATTGCAGATTCTGTAGGTTCCAATCCCCACATCGTTTGTTTTTCAATAAAACTTGATTCCCAAAATTCCATTATGTTTCTATCTCCTTATTCTTATCTCATGTTTAATATCACATGAAAGACCTATTCATTTTAACGCTGCTTTTTTCACCACAGTCACTATAGCTCCATTGAATAT
>NZ_WEII01000274.1:0-793 GCF_009183805.1 Bacillus sp. B2-WWTP-C-10-Post-4
TTAGTATAGTACTTCATAAAATATCTTCGTTTCTTCTTCGTGAAAACAGTTTACTTATCGGTAAACTCATCGGGAGCCCAAGTGGCGATTTCATTCCCAGGTGCAGCGACTACAAGCCATTGCTCACATAGGACACCAGCTTGCCAACATTCATAATAATCATGAAAACCATTTAAAAAAATAATTTGTCCACTCTCTAATGTAATAATTAAATGAGGGCTTTCTAAGCCAAGTTGTATATCGGTAACTTTTTGTCTTCTTATCTTACATATTCTTTCATATTCTTCTTTCTCAGAATAAACTTCAAATTCATCTTCATTTAATGGGTAGCTTTTTTGAGGTTTATTAAATAAACACCATTTGGATTCGATATTGATATATAATTGTCCGTCATAATCAACTGAGTCGTGAAAGTTTGTGAAATGAATCTTTATAGCGCCTGGAGAAATACCAAATTGTAATCCATCAACTTGTGATCCGATGAATAGATTTTTTAACACTTTTTCAGCGTGAATTTTATCCTCTGTATTCATTATTGAATTCCTCCTTTTCATAAAAATACACCTTATATTTTTATTGTAATAAATAAATTTTCATGTAAAATGAACCTTTTGTGAAAAACGAGCGAATATAGTGTGAAGGATTATGAGAGGGGAACGGAGCTTTGGATGAAGTACAATTAAAAGAATGGCTATATAAACGAAAGTATGTTATCTAAAAAAGACCTTGAGAAAGTGTTACTTTCGATTGCTGAATAGATATTTAGTAAAAAAAGCAACTAATAATTATATTA
>NZ_WEII01000275.1:0-793 GCF_009183805.1 Bacillus sp. B2-WWTP-C-10-Post-4
ATTTAGGATTCTTTACATAATCAAATAGACTACCTTTACAAAATTTAAAAATCAAAACATTCCGAAATTCAGTAGATGCATTGTTTATACCCGATCCAATATTGATATGAAAAGGCCATCCTGCAATTGGAATCTTGTTTTCAAATTCTTTTATGTTTGTATTATCAGTGATTACCAAAAACTGTTGATTCGTTTGTAAAGCATTTCTAAGGGCTGATGTTATATTTTTAAATTTTAATGATATTAAATCAGAGCTTTCAGTCGCTTCTTTATTTTGGGCAAGAAGAAGCTCACCCCAAGTATTGTTTTCAGTATTTAAAGTAAGGAGCAATCCTTGCGGAGTAGTAACTTTAATCTGTTCTGTAAACCTTACATCATCGACTTGTAATTCCTGCGAATTAACTTGCAAATAAAATAGTTTGTCCATTACTTGCTTACGTACTGCAGAAATAATTTCAAGCTCAAACCTCACATTTTGTAAAGAGTTACTGAAATTTACTCCACTATGCGGGACAAGTGGAACAAACATAGGTAACTTTGTCATGTCAGCAACAGAAGACTGGTAGTAATCTAAAATTTCAGGATTATCGACTTGTGAGAAAAGTGACTCCTCTTCTGGTTGAGATAGATAACGAATAGGTAATGAAGGGGCTTCATCAGGATTTAACCTACACACAGAAACCCAAGCAGTTAAAAAATCATCCATTAATAACTCTGGATTAATTATATGCCGATTTTCATCTGTAAGAGGAAAGACAGGTGCATAAGCAGATTTTCCTACTTCAAAATAAAG
>NZ_WEII01000276.1:0-768 GCF_009183805.1 Bacillus sp. B2-WWTP-C-10-Post-4
TGCGTCTGCCTGTTCCGCCACCCCGGCATGTCATATTGAAAATTGGAGCGGAAGACGGGATTCGAACCCGCGACCCCAACCTTGGCAAGGTTGTATTCTACCACTGAACTACTTCCGCAAGACATGTTTGAGATATTTTATTAAAAGTGCGGGTGAAGGGAGTCGAACCCCCACGCCAAAGGCGCTAGATCCTAAGTCTAGTGCGTCTGCCAATTCCGCCACACCCGCATATTAATTAAAATGGTGAGCCATGAAGGACTCGAACCTTCGACCCTCTGATTAAAAGTCAGATGCTCTACCAACTGAGCTAATGGCTCTTACAATAAAAACTGGTGCCGACTAGAGGACTTGAACCCCCAACCTACTGATTACAAGTCAGTTGCTCTACCAATTGAGCTAAGTCGGCTAAATGGTGGAGGATGACGGGATCGAACCGCCGACCCCCTGCTTGTAAGGCAGGTGCTCTCCCAGCTGAGCTAATCCTCCGGATTGCCTGGCAACGTCCTACTCTCACAGGGACAAGGTCCCAACTACCATCGGCGCTAGAGAGCTTAACTTCCGTGTTCGGTATGGGAACGGGTGTGGCCTCTCTGCCATCATTACCAGACTATATTCATTTAAGACAAGAATCATTGTAACTCATTTAACTTTTAAAGTCAACAAGTTTTTTATATTCTTTCAAAACTAGATAACATTGCTTCATATTATATGGTTAAGTCCTCGATCTATTAGTATTCGTCAGCTCCACATGTCACCATGCTTCCACCT
>NZ_WEII01000277.1:0-763 GCF_009183805.1 Bacillus sp. B2-WWTP-C-10-Post-4
CTTCTGCACCTGGATAAACCGATCAAATTCTATCTGGGAGTTGAAATGCAGTTGAATCTAAAATACGAACACTCTTGAAAACAGAAGTGTATGGCGAAGAAATCGGCATAGATGCGTCCATTTTTTTTTTTAGTAGTTCAGCTAGTAGGCGTTGCATAAGTTGTATAGCCGCATCATTAAACCGTTGATTCACTCCTTCAGGACTGATGTGCACTTCTGTTGATGCTTCTCAACAGCTACATCACTGAGTTAAAGAGGTTTTAGCGAAATTTTGACTCATCCATACACATAAAGCTACTAAATCTTGTGCTTGATACTTACTAGTTCGCTGTACAAATCCAACATCTCTAGCTAGATTCTGTAAGGTATTTGAGGATAAAAGACTCTTAATCTCCTGTGCAAATAATTGTAAGTCATCAGATACAGAATTAGACATACAAAAAACGCCAGCCTTTCCTATAATTCTACAGTAAGAATAACGTCTTTTTTGCTTAATGAACAGTATGAAACCTTAGCTTTATGGCAATGTGACGGTACCTCATTTAGTCGTCTGATAACATTACATATTTACATAATTTTCGTTATCGAAAGTTACCGTATTCATGTTTTAAAAGAGAATATACCTTAGAATCGCAATACATACCATTGATCATTACACTTTGTCTTAATGTTCCTTCATATGTCATTTTTAGCTTTTGCATAACTCGTTCAGACGCTGTATTCCTTATGTCGCATCTTCCTTCAATACGATTTAAATCTAATT
>NZ_WEII01000278.1:0-730 GCF_009183805.1 Bacillus sp. B2-WWTP-C-10-Post-4
CATAAATTATCTCATTATTCATAACGGGGAAACCATATTGATTACGGCTTGATTTCATTATATAACAAATATTAACATCCAGAGTTTTAATATTTGAAAATTATGTGAATTTATAATTAAAAATCCACCCTTCCTCTAAAAATTTATCGTTACAAGTTTTCTTAAGGTTTTTTCTTCATGAGAAGTAATTAACTTTTAAAATTTTTCTAATATTCAAAACCACTATTTGTAATCCAATCTATATTTTATTGATACCAATCTAGTTACAGGTATGCTACAATCCATTTGAAATATTGCTTTTGGGAATGCAATTGCTATTATAATCGCAATTTATTTTCTACAAACTGATTGGGTGTCAGCCCAAATTGCGGTTCTATTCCGCAGTCCTTAACAAATTGTTAAGGACTTTTTTATCATTTTCAGACAGAAGACTCCTTCCTCAAAAATGTGAAGGTGTGAAACACCAATTTTAGGTGGAGATGAACGTCGGTTGTCATATAAAAGAATCCATGATAGTGCTTTTTCTAAATGAATATGTTACTCTTTAACGGCTGGTATTTATCATCGTAAGAAATCCAGTAACTCCATCAAAAAAATGCTCCTAGATTAATCTAGGAGCATTTTTTTGAAACATTATTTTTTATTTGCCTTTGATTCACTTTATTATAGTAACCGTGTTTTACTACTTGCCTAACATCATCTACTTCAAATCCCATTATCTCTGTAATAT
>NZ_WEII01000279.1:0-705 GCF_009183805.1 Bacillus sp. B2-WWTP-C-10-Post-4
GCTATAGCCACTATTATTAATATAATAAATTGATCATTCTATTTAAAAAGTAGTAAATCTATAACAATCTTATTTAAAAAGATGAGGTGATTTATATTCAAGATAATAATGAAATTAGAAAAAAGGAACTAATGTCAATGGCTCTTGACATTATTTTCCCTTACAGGCTTACGGGGCCTACCGGAAGTACTGGATCTACCGGGAGTACTGGGCCTACCGGAAGTACTGGACCTACCGGGAGTACTGGGCCTACCGGAAGTACTGGACCTACCGGGAGTACTGGGCCTACCGGAAGTACTGGGCCTACCGGGAGTACTGGTTCAATCGTTACAACAAACTCTATGTTCGCTAATAATACATCAGGTGGTTCTGTTTCAGTCGTATTAGGAGGAACAAACATTCCACTTGCAAATAACCAAAGTCTCGGTAATTTTACAGTTAACGCTTCAAATGACGTATTTACAATTCCTGTAACTGGAAGATATCATTTAACCTATCAAGTTAATACAACAACCGCTCTACTTGCTGGAACTAGACTACTATTAAACGCTTCTACGCCAATTCCTGGCTCTATTTTTTCTCCCACTTTATCTACTTCAAATTATAGTAATAACTTAATTACTAATTTAAATGCTGGTAATACAATCTCACTACAATTATTTGGTATATTATCCGTCGTGAATTTAGTTGGAGGCGGATCAACAG
>NZ_WEII01000027.1:0-55112 GCF_009183805.1 Bacillus sp. B2-WWTP-C-10-Post-4
ACACTTCCTTTTTTTCGTAATAAGAAAATTATATGCAAAAAATATACGAGAATCAATTTTTCTAAAAAATTATGTTACTTAAAACATTTTTGTGTTATGATTATGTTACATCGTAATATTTTTAGAATTATTTACATTTTAAAAAACTAAATTTAAAGCGAGAAGGTGGGGATAATTTGAAAGAAGATTCTTTATGGAAAGTAAGCCTTGAGAGTTTGAAAATGAGAAGTAATATATTTTTTATCATTACATCTTTAAGTATCTTTTTAGGGTCCACTTATTATTACAATAAAAGATTTCCAAATCACAAATATCCTGAGTGGTTAGAATTTCTAAAGTTGATTGGATAAATAAAAGACAGAAAAACAGAAAATTAAAATAAACAAGTTATGGAGGAGCTAAAAATGAATATTAGAGAAAGTGAACTTCCGGGTATTGGTTATAAGTTTCAAATCGTTACGAAAGGTAATGAAAAGATGGTAATTGTCATTCATGATGATGGTCGTAGAGAAATGTATCATTTTGATTCAGACCATGAAGAAAGCATCTCAAGTATTTCACTACGTGACTCAGAGGCAAGACAAATCGCTGCAATATTAGGTGGAATGGTATATAAGCCTAGGGCGTTAGAAAATGTTGAGATGGTTTTTGAAGGTTTAGCGATTGAGTGGTTCAAGGTGGAGAATACAGCTCCAGCAATCGGAAAAACAATTGGCGATCTTGAAATAAGAAAAACATATAGCGTAACAATAATCGCGGTTATGAAGAAGAACATGAAGAAGCTATTTAATCCAGGACCAGAAACAGTAATTGAAGAAGGAGATATGCTTGTAGTTTCAGGTGAGAGAGAAGAAATTAAAAAAATCATTAATGAATTACTTTCAAATAGGGGGGACTGATTAGATGGATACGTTAATTTTTGAAGTTGGTACAGCTTTAGTTTTAGTGGCAATTGCAGCAGTAATTGCTGGAAAATTTAAATTCTCAGTAATTCCTTTTCTAATCGTTCTTGGAATGTTAGTAGGACCGCATGCACCGACAATAGGTGTTATCGATCTCAAATTTATTGAAAGTGCAAGTGTAATTTCTTTCCTTGGACGGATTGGGGTTCTATTCCTTCTATTCTATCTAGGATTAGAATTTTCAATGAAAAAACTAATTAAATCTGGACGCTCTATTGCGATTGGCGGAACGATTTATATTTTAATTAACTTTTCACTTGGTTTGTTATACGGATTTATAATGGGATTCCCATTACTAGAAATCTTAATTATTGCGGGTATTATTACGATTTCTTCTAGCGCTATCGTTGCTAAAGTGTTAGTGGACTTAAGAAGAACTGGTAATAATGAAACCGAATTAATTTTAGGAATTATTATGTTTGAAGATATATTCCTTGCTGTATATTTATCAGTTGTTTCTGGTTTAGTACTTGGAGATCACGCTTCCTTCTTAGGTGCCCTTACTTCAATTGGAATTGCTTTAGGATATATGCTTCTATTCTTTATAGTAGCTAGAAAGGCTACGCCGTTATTAAATAAATTGCTCAATATTAGCTCAGATGAAATCTTTATTATTGTAGTATTTGCTTCGTTATTCTTCATTGCTGGTTTTTCAGAAACAATTCACGTTGCAGAAGCAATTGGAGCACTTCTTCTAGGATTAGTTTTCTCTGAGACAGAGCATAGTGACCGAATTGAACATCTTGTTGTTCCATTTAGAGACTTTTTCGGAGCTATTTTCTTCTTCAGCTTCGGGTTAAGTATTGATCCGTTCTCATTAGGCGGAGCGATATGGTTAACGTTAGGTGCTGTCCTTCTTACGATAATCGGTAACTTTGTAGCAGGAATGATTGCAGGAAGACAAGCTGGATTATCTCATAAAGCATCAACAAATATCGGATTAACAATCGTTTCAAGAGGAGAGTTCTCCATCATTATGGCTAATATCGGTATCGCCGGTGGTTTAATGTCAGTACTGAAACCATTCTCAGCACTATACGTGCTTATACTATCCATTTTAGGCCCACTTCTGACAAAAGAGTCGAAGAATGTATATAAATTCTTAAATAAAATCTTTAAGTGGGATACGAAGACTAACTAAATTAAAAAAATAAAAGTACAAGATATTTCCTGCTTGTACTTTTATTTTGGTGATGAAAACAGTAAAGAGAGGTACATGATGTTAGGAGAGTTGATTCATTCGGTTTTAGTTTTTTTAGAAGGACTTGGTTATTGGGGAATTATGCTTGGATTAATGCTAGAGGTTATTCCAAGTGAAATCGTATTGTCTTATGCAGGCTATTTAGTATCAACAGGAAGCATTACATTTTGGGGCGCTGTCGCGTTCGGTACAATTGGTGGTGTAATTGCACAACTATTCATTTATTGGATTGGTCGATATGGAGGAAGACCTGTTCTTGAGCGATATGGAAAATATATTTTAATTCAGAAGAAACATATTGATTATGCTGAAGATTGGTTTAATCGTTATGGAACTGGCGTTATCTTTACCGCACGTTTTATTCCGGTTGTGCGTCATGCTATTTCGATACCAGCGGGTATTGCGAAAATGTCACATGCTAAGTTTATTACGCTAACTACATTAGCTGTTATTCCGTGGTCAATTGTGTTTGTATATTTAGGTTTTAAATTAGGAACAGAGTGGGAAAGTATTAATAAAGTTGCGGGGCCATATGTGAAATACTTTGCACTTGTTGCTATTGTTTGTGCAATTGGTTATTTTGTATTAAAAAAAATGATGAAAAAAAAGTGATTACAGAAAAGGAATCTATGTCGAAGTAGATTCCTTTTTATTGGCATTTTTTCAAGGATGAAAGAATACGTTTAATATTTACTATATTGTGGCATACATATAGAAAAAGGGTGCTTGGAAAGGGGAATAAAGAGAAATGGAACTCCAGTTTCAAAATGTATATCAACAGGTAGAGAATTGGTATGTGTTGGATTCGGAGCTTCCTTGGGATGTCAAAAAGTTGAGAGAGGATTTGTTTTCTCTTATTGAAGTATGTAAAACGCCCGTTATTTTTTGTGATACGTGTGATGCAAATGATGTGCTTCTATCATTAGGGGAAGAGGAAGAAGAGTTCCTATTCCCAGTAGGTGGTTTTTATCATAAAGAAAAGCAATTAATTTTCGTTTGTATGTGGGAAGAGTATGATCAAGTTCTCAAAACGCTACTGCATGAATTCCGCCATGCGATGCAGCATAAGAGAGATATATTGTATGTGGGAAGTGAACGGTACGAAGAGCGGTGGATTGAAAAAGATGCGAGGAAGTTCGCGGAGAGGAAATTGGATGAATATAAGAGTAGAAAGTTAATGTAAAGCATAGTGGAGAAATAGCGCTGTGCTTTTTATGCTTATTAAAAATAAGTATTTGACTTTTATTAAGTTTAGTTCTAAACTAATGATATGAAACGAGCGAGGTGATGAAATGAAAACAGAAGATAGACTAGGGCTACTATTATGGTTTCGTTTATCACGCTTTTATAATAAGAGTATTCGTGAGACGAATCAGCATTTGAAAAAATGGAATGTATCTGCCGCCCAGTTTGATGTGTTAGCTCAAGTTGGAGGACATGAACGTTTAACACAGCAAGAACTTGGAAATAAGCTATTTGTTACGAAAGGAAATGTAACGCAGCTTTTAAATAAAATGGAGCAGCTTGAGTGGATTTTTCGTGAACAAGAGGGTACTACGAAACATATTTCTTTAACAGAAAAGGGAAGAGCTTTATATGAGGAAATCGTCCCACCTCAAGAAACGTTCCAAGCAGAGAAGTTTCATAATTTAAATATAGAGGAACAAAAGCAATTATTAACACTACTAAAAAAGTTACAGTAAGAAAAAATTTTAAAATAAATCTCGAATTCGAGATAGTATGAGGTGAAGGATATGTTTAGAAAAGTTGATCATAAAAATATGGGCAGAGCAAATCATGGTTGGTTAAATACACATTTTCATTTTTCTTTTGCCAATTACTACAATCCAAATAACATGAACTTCGGAGCGTTACGTGTTATTAATGATGATCTAGTAGCGGCGCAAACTGGTTTTGATATGCATCCACATCGTGATATGGAGATTATTTCTTACGTTGTAGATGGTGCTTTAACACATGAAGACAGCATGGGAAATCGCGGAACGATTGAGCGTGGACATGTTCAATATATGAGTGCTGGCACGGGTGTATTTCATAGCGAGCATAATTTAGGCGATGAAACGCTGCGTTTATTACAAATTTGGATTTTACCAGACCGTGCGGATCATAAACCAAACTATGGTGAGTTTAAATTTGATTGGAGCAAGCGCGAAAATGAATGGTTCCATATGGTATCTTCAGTAGAAGGAAATGCACCAATTCAAATTCACCAAGATGCGAATTTATACTCCTTATCATTAGAGGCTGGAAAAGAAATTCATTTTCCAGTGAAAGAAGGCCGTCAATTGTATCTTGTACAAATTGAAGGAAGCAGTGTAATCAATGGTGAAAATCTTGTTATGCGTGATGCAGCGGAAGCGGTAGAAGAAGATATTCATATTGAAGCAAAAGAGCAATCTCATTATTTAGCAATTGAATTGAAAAAACAATAAAAGGTTTATAGAAAAGAGGACATCCGATAGATGTCCTCTTTTTTTGATTGGAATTGTCTGAAAAATGTTTCTCAAATTTTCGGTAGAGGTATCAGCTGGGAAAATAAGAATTGTATAAAAGTGTCAAAAATCTTTATGGGAATGGGGAATGTTATAGTGAAAAAGCAAGTCATTTCATCAGCATTAGCGTTAACTGTTATCGCCGGGGGATTTGGAGCGTTTGGGGCAACGACAACGAAAGCGGAAGAACAAAAAATTCAATATCATCAAGAATTTAAAACACCTGCATACATAGGTGAAGAATGGAAAGCACCGGAAGGACTAGATAAAAAAGAGACGGTCTTTCAATACTTAGAGAGTAAGAAAGATATGTTTAAATTAGCAGGAAATATTGAAAAGCATTTTAATATCGTTGGGGAAGAAAAAGACGCTGAATCTGATACGACACATGTGAAGCTAGTTGAGAAACATAATAACATTCCTGTGTACGGTTCTGATCAAACTGTTACACTTGATAAAGAGAATAATGTAAAAGCATTCTTCGGACAAGTTATTCCGAATTTAGATGATAAAAATATTCCTGCAGCTGCAAGCATTACTGCGGAACAAGCAGAAACGATTGCAAAGGCAGATATTGAGAAAGAAATTGGTAAAGTAAAGAGTTATGACGGTGTGAAAAAAGATTTATTTGTATATGAAAAGGACGGTAATTACTATCTTGCATACTTAGTTAAGGCATCGATTTCAAAACCAGCTCCAGGATATTGGCATTATTTTGTTGATGCAACGAATGGAAATGTTATTGAGAAATATAACGCTGTAGATAACATTACTGGATTTGGTTACGGAGTATTAGGTGCTAGACAATCATTTGAAATTGCTCAAGATACGAAAACAGGACAATTCAACTTGTTTGATGGTAAACGAGGACAAGGTGTTCATACATTTGATGCAGAAAATATGGACGAGAACTGGTTTAATTTATTCTCACAATGGCTTGGATATACAGGAGAAGAAGTTGAAAGTAAATCTAAGTTCTTCGAAGATAAAGCTGCAGTTGATGCGCATGTAAATGCGGGAAAAGTATATGATTACTACAAAAAGACATTTAATCGTAACTCTTTCGATGATAAAGGTGCGAAGCTTATTTCAACTGTTCACGTAGGTACAGCTTGGAATAACGCAGCTTGGAATGGTGTGCAAATGATGTACGGTGATGGCGATGGAAAAACATTCATTCCATTATCTGCTGGACTTGATGTTATCGGTCACGAATTAACGCATGCTGTAACTGAACATACAGCAAACCTTGTTTACAAAAATGAGTCAGGGGCGTTAAATGAATCGTTATCTGACATTATGGGTGTTATGGTTGAGAAGAAGAGCTGGGATTTAGGTGCTGACATTTATACACCTGATAAACCAGGCGATGCACTTCGTTCATTAAAAGATCCAGCGTCTATTCCAAACCCATTAAAACCAAGTGAAGGTTACCCAGATCACTATAGTAAACGTTATACTGGAACAGCTGATAATGGCGGCGTTCATATTAACAGTAGTATTAATAATAAAGCTGCTTATTTAGTATCTGAAGGCGGAGATCATTACGGCGTGAAAGTAACTGGAGTGGGCCGTGAAGCAACAGAAAAAATTTACTACCGTGCGCTTACGAAATATTTAACTGCAAACTCTGACTTCAAAATGATGCGTCAAGCGGCACTTCAGTCAGCTGAAGATTTATACGGTAAAAACTCTAAAGCTGTACAAGCTGTAACGAAAGCTTATGATGCAGTAGGTGTAAAATAATAAGAGAAAAGACCTGACATCCTAGTCAGGTCTTTTCTTTATCCCGCTATCCGCAAATGATGAAATTTCCACTTTATTTAGTCGCGAATACCTAATGCGATTTTTGCCATACGTGACATACGTTCTTTCGACCAGGGCGGATTCCAAACGACATTTACTTCTATTTCATTAACTTCAGGTACGTTTGTTGATAATACTTTTTTAACGTCTGATACGATTTGCCCAGCCATTGGACAACCGATAGAAGTCATAGTCATCGTAATGACAGCATTATTATTTTCATCTGCTGTAACGTCATACACTAATCCAAGATTAACGATATCAACACCTAGTTCAGGGTCAATAACAGCTTCTAAATTGGCAAGTAATTTATTTTCAAATGCTTCTTGTGACATAAGCAGCCCCTCCTACACTTTAATGATATCGATTCTCATTATAACGGAAATGAGCATAATGTGCAGGAAATGAGCTCAAAAAAATATCCCTCTTTCAAAGAAGGGATATTTTTGAACATCTATTCTGTTTTAAAATGAGATACGAGTTGATCTAACTCTTCAACTGTTTGTTTCATTTTTCTAGCAGTTACTGTCATTTCATTCATAACAATAACTTTCTGTTCAGCAGATTGTGCCGTTGCGGCAGTTTCGCTGGATACTTCAGTAGAGATAGAAGCGATGTTATTAAGTGAAGCATTCATTTCTTCAGCACTTGCAGCCATTTCTTCAGCAGTTGCTGATATATCTTGCATTTGAGTAGATACTTTATTTACTTGTTCCACAATTGTTGTGAAAGAAGTACCAGCTTCACGAATAACATTGATACCTTCAAATGCTTCAGAACGGCCTTGAGACATCATAGAGCTAGCAGTTTCTGTATCATTTTGAATTTGATGTAGTAATTGATTAATGTCTGTTGCAGCTGTTTTAGATTGTTCAGCAAGTTTTCGAACTTCGTCAGCTACGACAGCAAATCCTTTTCCGTGCTCGCCAGCACGAGCTGCCTCAATAGAAGCATTTAAAGCAAGTAAGTTTGTTTGCTCAGCAATATTAGAAATAGATTGTACAGCAGTATCAATATATTTCGTATGAGTGATTAGACGTTCAACCACTTCTGACGTAGCATTTACAGCTTTGTGTATTGTTGTCATTTGTGAAACAGATTTTTGGATAACCGTACTTCCATCGCTAGCATGTTCAGATGTGGCAACAGCAAGTTCCGCTACAGATGAAGCAGATTCAGCGATGCGCTGAACACTTACTGCCATATCATCCATTGCAGTTGAACTTTCTTCCATACTAGAAGTTTGTGATTGAATACTTGCATTTAAGTTGGACATCGAGCTTTGGACTCTTAATGTCGCCTCACGTGATGTATTCGTTTTTTCTAGCATATTTTCAGAAGCGGTTTGTACTTCCACTGATGTTTTTTGAACACGATTAATGATATGTTGTAGGTTTTCTAACATTTTATTAAATGATGTTGCGATAGCACCTATTTCATCGTTGCTATTTACTTGTAGACGTGCCGTTAAGTCACCTTCTTGAGAGGCTAATTCTTTTAGTTTCGTGTCAATTTGTTGAATTGGTTTCACAAGTTTACCAGAGAACCACCATGCAAGAATAATTGCAGCGACAATACAAATAACAAGTGATAAGAAAATAACATATTCAATTAAGAGTGCAGATTGGTCAATTTTTTCAATAGATTGTTCACGTAATTTAGCTTGTTCATTACTGTAATTTGTGAAGTCACCAATTACTTTATAGACCGTTCCGTTTTCTGAAGAAGCTACTTGTAAAGCTTCTTCCCATTTTTGTTCTTTTGCAAGAGTGAATACTTTTTCTTCAATGAACTTTCTCCAAGTAGACCCTAATTCCATTGTGCTTTTTACGGACGAAGAAAGATTTGGATTAGAAAGAAGTTTATCTTTTGAATCTTCAAGACGTTTACTCATCTGATTAAACTTGTCTAATTCGACTTGATCATGTTGTAGTAAATAACCCCTTAAAGCAGATAGCTGTACTTGATAAGCGTCTCCACGTTCTTTCAATTCTGTTGCCAGTGGAGAAATTTCTTTTTGTAATGTTTCAGCTTTACGAGATTGGTCAATAGCAAAAAATAAAATAAAAGCTAAGGCGATGCCAAATAAAGCGCAAATCGTTCCCATCATGAACATAAGTTTTTTTCTGATACTTACAAAATTCATATAATTAAAAGCCTCCTTTGTGAAATCTTAGTATTAGAATTAATAAATGTAAAAAATTGAAAGAAAGCTTTACTCCAGTTGGAATAAAGCTTTCTTATTTCCTTTAGGAATTATAGCAGACGGAATGAGAGATAGAAAGAGATATTTTAAAGTGAAAAAGGAGAACCTGTAAAACTTTCTTTCCTATACCTTTGAGCTCGTGTCATTTTCACTTTAAGCGTTTGTTTTGAAATGAGAGACGAGAACTTCAAGTTCTTGTACGATTGTTTTCATTTCAGATGATTTGTTAGCCACGATACTCATTTTGTTTACTTGATCACCAGCTGAATGTGCTGTTTGTAATGTTTCTGCAGCAACTTCATTTGAAATAGAGGCGATATTATTTAAAGCTGCGTTCATTTCTTCAGAGCTTGCAGCCATCTCTTCAGCAGTTGCAGACATTTCTTGCATTTGCGTAGAGACTTTGTTAATGTGGTTAACAATTTCTGAGAATGAAGATCCGGCAGTACGAATAACAGTAATTCCTTCAGAAGCTTCTGCTTGACCTTGTGTCATCATGTCATTTGCTATTTTAGTATCGGCTTGAATTTGATGCAGTAAATGGTTAATGTCAGTTGCGGCTAGTTGAGATTGTTCAGCAAGTTTTCGAACCTCATCAGCAACAACAGCGAATCCTTTTCCATGTTCACCAGCACGAGCTGCTTCAATAGAAGCATTTAAAGCGAGTAAATTTGTTTGCTCGGCGATATTCGAAATAGATTGAAGTGCAGTATCGATATGATTTGTATGTGTAATGAGTCGCTCAATTACTTGTGATGTAGCGTTAACAGCTTCGTTAATTGTGTGCATTTGTGTAATAGATTTCTCAATGACTTTATTCCCATCATCTGCTTTTTCTGAAGTTGTGACAGCTAAACTAGTAACAGAAGAGGCGGACTCAGCGATACGCTGAACACTTGTTGCCATGTCATCCATTGCAGTTGAACTTTCTTCAATGCTAGAAACTTGTGAACGAATATTGTGTTCAAGAGCATTCATAGTTTCTTGGGTCCTTGCGGTATTTTCCATAGAAGCAGTCGTTTCGATAAATACATTTTCGGAAGCTTCTTTTACACTTGTTGATGTTTGTTGAACTTGTTTTATTATATGCTGTAAGTTAGTGAGCATTTGATTAAAGGAATTTGCAATGTCACCTATTTCATCTTTACTTGTTACGTGTAATCTAGCCGTTAAATCTCCATCTTGAGAAGCTAATTCTTTTAACTTCTCATCAATTTGTCGAATTGGTTTAACGAGTTTACCAGAGAACCACCATGCTAATAAAATAGACGTTAATGTACATGTAATGAGTGAGAAGAAAATAATATATTGAATAAGTGATGAAGAAGACTCGACGTCAGCAATTAATGCGTCACGTTTCTCATTCTCTTCATTTGTATATTTATTAAAACGATCTAAAAGATCATTTACATAATCTGTTTGTGCTAAAGCAATTTTGGATGCTTCGTCCCATTTTCCTTCACGAGCAAGAGGTAGTACCTCATTATCTATGACGCTACGCCATTTTCCCCCCATTAAAATAGCTTCTTTCATTCCTTCTGGGAGCTTCTTGTCACTTGTTACTTTCTCTCTAGTATCAGCTAATTTTTTCCCTTCTCGGTTGAACTTATCTAATCCTTTTTGATCATGTGATAGTAAATATTCTTGTAAACCAGCAACTTGTGCTTGGAACCAATCGCCACGTTCTTTTAAAATCGTCGCTCTTTTTGATACATCATTTTTTAACGTTTCGATTTCACTTGCTTGATTCATGGCGAATGAAAGAATAACAATAAGAGCAATGCTAAATAAAGAAGAAATGCTTAAGAGTGTGAACAGTAGTTTTTTTCGAATACTAACATATTTCATCGTTACCCCTACCCTCATTTAAACTGTTTATTATGATTTATAGATATCTACAACAAAATTAATAAAAACATTATTATGAAGTTATTAATCCGTTCAATGAAAATCATAGCAGCTATGGGCAGGAGTCAGATTGGTATTAGAAAAAGTTCTTAAAATGTATACATTTGTATATCATAAAATTCATAAATAAATATTAGAAATGCTATTGAAATTTGAAATGACATCATGTATACTTCTAATTAGTTGATAACGATTATCAGTATCAACTAAAACATTACTCTTCGTTATGTTGGTCATACCCCTTTTTGACGGCGTAAGTCAGAGACGAAATGTTGAAATATCTTGTGTCCTATTCTACAGAATTATGGTAATCTCCAACCTCAACTTATATGCGTGAGCATGCAAAAAGGATCCTATCCGTGAAGGGATCCTTTTTTGCATGCTGTCGCAATTATTGTATATAGACCAGGGATACGTTCTTCGATTCCTTCCGGTGCAGTAGAAGGGAAGAGCCATCTTTGATGAGGTCCGTGTTCTTCAACTAGTTTTTCAATTTTAAAATGTTCTTCCGCGAGTGTTGTAATGATTTCTCCTAACGTCCAGCGACGGATGGTTGTTTTAGGTAGCGATTCTTTCTGTGCTTCTGTAAGAAGGATGCTATAAGCAACATCATCTTCAATTAATTCTTCATCGAAATAATTTCCACTTGCTCGAAATGATGGATGGTCTACTCCTAATAGCTTTGTGTATATTGGATGGTAATCGCGAAGGATAAGTATTCCACCGGGCTTTAGTAGTTGAGAGATTGTTGTAAAAAGTGGTTTTAAATCTAGAAAGTAATGAAGTACACCAAGTTCCAGTAATACGATATCAAATGATTTGGAGAGATTTACATCTAGTACATCAGAAACGATGTAATGAATAGAGACGCCTGCGGCTTCCGCAAGTTCATTTGCATATTTTGCATTACTTGCTGAAATATCAACAACTGTTACGTCAGCTCCTAAAAGAGCGAGTGCGACAGCTTTATTTCCTTTTGAGCCGAGTAAATTAATAATACATTTTCCTTTTGGAGATTGTATGTAAGGTAAATAATGTGCTACTTCGCGCGTGGGATCTTTCATGATTTTTTTCGCATAATCAGCTGGTGCCCCGTGGCGATTCGTCCAAGCTTCATAAGCAGCTGTATTCCAGCTTTTTTCATTTATAGTGCTTAGTTGTTTTTGGTTCAATGTTATCACTCCTTTTGTGAACGTATAGTTATTCGGCAGAGGGATGGGATTTCCTTTTCTTTCTGAATAAAAGTTTGATTTTTCTGTTATTAAGTCGTACAATACTTTTTATACGTAAAAGCGTTGAAAAGGAAAAGTAGGATGAACACATTCTTTCCAGAGAGCTTCGGTAGCTGAGAAGAAGCAAGAATATTCATTTGAACAATGGCCTTTGAGCTTCGTCCTGAACTTATCAAATGATAATAGTAGGCGGCGACGAGAGTTGGTACTCGTTATCAAAACCACAGTATAAGAGCATATAGCTCCGTACTTGTTAAGGCTAATTATGTGAGTAATTGGCGAAATAAGGTGGTACCGCGACTGTTTATACAGCCCCGCCCTTATCTTTTTTAAGATAAGGGCGGGGCTTTTTATATTTAAAAGGAGGAATGTAAGATGAGTATTTTTATTGGAGGCGCTTGGCCGTATGCAAATGGTTCGTTACACCTTGGCCATATTGCGAGTTTGTTACCTGGAGATATTTTAGCGCGTTATTACAGGGCAAAAGGTGAGAATGTGCTGTATGTTTCAGGGAGTGATTGTAATGGAACACCGATTGCAATTAGGGCAAAACAAGAAGGTGTGACAGCGAAAGAAATTGCTGATAAGTATCATGAAGAGTTCCAGCGATGTTTTCGTAGCCTTGGTTTTACTTATGATTGCTATACACGTACAGATAGTGAGCACCATCATGAAACGGTTCAAAATGTTTTTTTACGTTTATTAGAAGAAGGACATATTTATAAAAAAACAGTGGAACAAGCGTATTGTGAAACGTGTACGCAGTTTTTACCGGATCGTTATGTAGAAGGAATATGTCCACATTGCCATGAAGCAGCAAGAGGAGATCAATGCGATGCGTGTTCAGCTATTTTAGATCCACTCGATTTGTTAGAAAAGAAATGTAAGTTATGTGGTAGTACACCATCCGTACAGGAAACAGAGCATTTCTATTTTGCGTTGCATACATTTCAGCAGAAAATTAAAAAAGTTGTAGAAATCGCAAAAGAAAAAGGAACATGGCGTGATAATGCAATTCAATTAACAGAAAGATATGTAAAAGAAGGGTTACAAGATAGGGCAGTATCAAGAGATTTACCAATTGGGGTACCAATTCCAGTAGAAGGGTATGAAGATAAGAAAATTTACGTATGGATTGAAGCAGTGACAGGCTATTATTCAGCGAGTAAACATTGGGTTGAAGAAACAGGGAAAGATGATCAAGAGTTTTGGGCTAGCGAAGCGAAAACATATTATGTGCACGGAAAGGATAATATTCCGTTTCATTCCGTCATTTGGCCAGCGGTATTACTTGGAATAGGGGAGGAAGCAATCCCGCGTCATATCGTTTCGAATGAATATTTAACAGTTGAAAAAAGAAAATTATCTACAAGTAAAAACTGGGCAGTATGGGTGCCTGACATATTAGAACGCTATGATCCAGATTCTATTCGTTACTTTTTAACCGTCAACGCACCAGAAAATCGCGATACTGATTTTTCATGGCGGGAATTTATTTACAGTCATAATAGTGAATTATTAGGTGCATACGGGAACTTTGTGAACCGGACATTAAAGTTTATTGAAAAATATTATGGTGGTATCGTGCCGAAAGGAAGTATTGAAGTAGAGCTGAAAGATAAAGTAGAAGGATTATATAAACAGGTAGGAGAGGCGATTGAGCAAACTAAATTTAAGGTGGCGCTAGAGACAGTATTTGATACAGTACGTTTTGCAAATAAATATTTTGATGAAAAGCAGCCTTGGAAACAAAGAGAAGATGATCCAGTTTCATGTGAAGAAACGATTTATAACTGTGTGTATCTTATCGCTAATTTTGCCCATCTCCTTGAGCCATTTTTACCATTTTCAAGTGAAAGAGTTCGAAACACATTGTCGATTGTGAAACGAAATTGGGAACCGCAAAATACGTTGCCAAGTAGAATTGATAGCGTACAGCCATTATTTGAGCGAATCGATGTAAAACAAATTGAGCATGAGATAGAGAAGCTGTATGGAGCGGTAAAATGAGATAGAGAAAAAGACCTTTCAAGTAAATGAAAGGTCTTTTGTTATGCAGTATGGTTCTCTTTCTTATCTTTCAAAAAGAAAAGTACAGCAAGGATTACAAGAATAATAGCTGCAATATCATACGTTATTTTAAATGTAGTATTAAAGTTTAAGTACTCTACGAAAGGAGTTTTCACTGCTCCTGCATATATACAAACGGGAACGAGAAGTAAATCGTAAAATTTCTTTTCTTTCATATATCTTATTAGGAAGAAGATACACATAATAGCAAAAAATATGATGCTTAAAATAGTCATTTATACCTCCAGATAAATTTACTTATTTTAATTGCAGTTATATCTTTTATATAAATTCTGTATTTTTTCAAGCGCTATGCACGCGATTGTGTTTCCTTTCTTTCCTAGCCGTAAGCAGCTGAGGAGTGAAGATCCCAACCAATATAAAAATAATACCAATCCACTGCATGAACGTTACGACTTCATGTACAAGTGTAATAGAAGCGATAATAGCAGTTGGTAATTCAGCTGCACCTAATATCGTACTAAGCCCTGTTCCAACCTTTGGTACACCGATTGAAAAACAAATGACAGGTACAACAACGCCGAATAATCCGAGGAAGAAAGCATATTTCCATAGACCGGCTTGCAAAGCACCGTCTGTTAAAAAGGTTGGCGGAAAGAATAGGCATACGATAAGAGTAGCACTTGTTGTCATAAGAAAGCTTTTTGTATAAGGCGGAACATCTGTAGCGACGCGTCCGCTTGCAAAAACATAGAATGAAAAAGAGACAGCAGCTAATAGCCCAAAGATAATCCCTTTCGTAGAAAAACTTTGTCCGAGGCCTTCAAATACACCACCTGCAAACAATGTACCAGCAAATAAAATAAGGATAGATATGATCTTATCGCGACTTGGAAATGTTCGATTTGCAATGGCTTCGATAATGACACCAATCCAAGTGAACTGAAAGAGTAGGACGACAGCGATAGATGCGGGTAGTTCTTCTACAGAAATAGCATAAAAAATCCCAGTCATACTCATTGTTGTTCCGACGGTTAGTAATGAAAAGAATTGTTTTTTTGTTACTTTATGACGTGAAAAGAAAAGAACGAGTAGAAATAGTCCAATCCATCCGAAGACATATTGTCCCCCTAGTAGTTGATGTGCTGAAAATCCATTTATGAATCCGAGTTTGAAAATAGTTGAAAGTATGCCGTAGCTGCAAGCACCGAATAAAACGAGCAATGAATATTTAAACTTTTCCATAAAAAAATCCTCCTTTTAAGTAATAAAAAACGCCCGCTATCCAAATAAGGATAACGGGCGAACGAAACAGAGTAAGACACTCTACAAAATTCCGCCACTCACACATGAAGTATGAGTTTGGGATATGTAATTATAGTATATGTTACATTGCTTTTGGGAATACAATGGAGCATTTTACACCTTGAGCTGTGTTTTGTATCCCGTAAGGAAACTGATGTTTATCTAATATTTGTTTCACGATATATAATCCAAGACCACTACCTTGTACTAACCCGTGTTTATCAGGATTTGCGCGATAGAAAGGCTCAAATAAATGAGCAAGTTTATCTTCATCAATTTGTGAACCTGTATTTAATACTTCTAATGCGTAACCATTTGGTTTTTCATAAAGCTTTATATATACGTGTTGATGGTCAATTGTATAATGAATTGCATTTGAAATAATGTTAAAAATAGCAGTTTGAATAAATTTAGGATCAGCTAAAATTTGTACGTCGTGTTTAATATTAGATTGTACATTTAATTGTTTTACAGATACAAAGTAATCTACTTTCTTCATAACATCCTCAATAATATTAGATAAAGAAATGACTTCTAAATTCGGTTTAAATTGAGGGTTTTGTATTTTGGATAATTCCGACATTTTTTCCGTTAATATGTTAATGTCTTGCATCATCTCGTAGGAACGTTTCAAATACTTATCTCTATCTTTATAAGCTCCAATTCCGTGAATCATGCCATCTAGTTGTCCCATAACGGCTGCGATTGGTGTTTTTAATTCATGGGACACCATAGACATAAATTCTTTACGAGATTGTTCTAATTGTTGTTCCTTCTTGAGCTCGTTTCTTAAATCTTGATTGCTTGCATGTAAATTCTTCACAATATTTGGTACTTGTGAAGAAGCTACTTGCAAATTAAAATCTGTTTGATCTGTATTTTTGTTAAGTAGCTTTTTATCTGAGAAATCAAGATTCATAATATCTTTTAAAGCATCGCTCATATATTGAAAAGGTTTGGCAATTAGTTTTGTATAAATTAAAGATCCGAGTAGTGATAATGCAAGCATTGTCGCGCCAATATGTGGAGCTAATTGCTGCAACGCATCTGCTAACTTTGGATTATCCTTTGTATCATTTGTTTTACTTGCTGCATTTTGTGTATGTAAGGCATCATTATTAGCAGCTTTCTTTTCTGCTTCTGTAGGCGGATTAGAAGTGCTATTTTTCCCCGAAAGATTTTGTGTATGTTCTTTTGCCTTTACAGTTTGGCTAGGCTGCAAAAGGTGATTGATAGCTGTAGAAAGAGATTTATAATCTATAATAGAAGATTGAAAATTAGAAATGCTCCCCTCTGACACAGCTTTATTTTGCTTCGTTTTACTTCCGTCGTTTTGCTTATCTGAATCGGCCTGTTCTGTAGTCGGCGTTCCATTTTCTTTCGCAAAACGTTCTTTATCGTAGTTTGAAGCTAGAAAGTAAATAATTTGATAAAGGCAAAGTGATAAAAGAATACAAAATAATAAGGTTTTGATGAAAATACTTTTGGTGATGTTGTCTTTGCTACGATTCGATTTTGTAGCCAATGCCTTTCACCGTTTTAATATAAGGAATTCCTAATTTTTTTCTTAAGTTTTTAATATGTGTATCTATAACTCTTACATCACCATAATGTTCATAGCCCCATACCTTATTCAACAAATCACTTCTTGATAATACTTTTCCTCGATTTTGCAGTAAAGTATAAATAATTTCAAATTCTTTTGTTGTCAATTCAATTTGATTACCATGAACATAAGCTGCATATGCTGTAGAGTTTAACATCAATTCATGGAATTGTAGTATAGTTGCAGCTTCTGCTTCCTTCGTTGCTGCCCTTCTTAATACAGCCTCTACACGCTTAATAAATACAGTGTAATGGAACGGTTTCGTAATATAGTCATCAATACCTAATTCAAATCCTTTAATTTCACTTTCTTCATTATGTAAGCCTGTTAACATAATGATTGGTACATCAGATTGTCCTCGCATAATTTTACAAATACTATAGCCATCTATATCTGGTAACATTACATCGAGGAGGACAAGATCGTATGAATTTTTTTGGAAAAGAAGAATACCTTCTGTTCCAGCACCAACTACATCAACTGTAAAGTTTTGTGCCATTAGAAATTCACGAATAAGTTCTTGTATATCTGGGTTGTCTTCAATCACCAGTATATGCGTCATAGTAACACCTCCTAAATAACGCTTTTTACTGCAATATTCGAATTCATCATTTTTCGAGTGACTCAGATTGTTTATACATATAATAAGCCCCAGCTATAAAATAATCATGAAGGTAGCAAGGGGAATAGTTTAGTGTTACTGAATAGTTCAGAATTACAGTAGTTCTATTATAGTATGTATTATAAAATTTATAAAACATTATAACTGTATAATTTTAATATCTACGTTTATCAATGTTTAGATATCAGCTAATCAAATCTATTCCTATTATATATGTAAATACAGTTGTTTTGCTACTGTAAATGAATAAATAAAATAAGCCAAGACATAAAATTCTTGGCTACACATAAATCTTGTTTTTAGGCTATTTTACAGTGACAGTAGCTTGCTGCTGAACGCGCTCAAATAACCAGTGTATATCATTGTTATACATACGAATACAACCAAGTGTTGTCCATTTGCCGATTGCTTGATTATTGTTAGTTCCGTGAATCGCATAAGTTGTTCCGTAAGTTCCTGCCATATTTAATCCGAGCCAACGGTCACCAAGTGGATTACGTGGATCGCCGCCTTTAATTTTGCCTGTATAATAAGGGCGGTTTTTAATTTTATTTACGATTTGAAAAGTGCCTTTAGGTGTAGGTGTTGCAGCTTTTCCAGTAGCGACAGTAAAACTTTTTATAAATTTTCCATCCTGATAATAATCCATTTTATTTAACTGAGTGTCTACAATTAATTGATCTTTCGTTGTAGCTGCCTCTGCACTAGCGAATGGAAGAGTTAAAAATCCTAATGATAATAGTGCGCTTAATAATAATTTTTTCATTGTTATTCTCCTTTTACTATCGTAATAGTCTTACATACAATGAAGTTGTAATCCTCGTAATGCTTTATTTACATTTTCATCTAATGTTTCAAAGAATGTAGTGATTTTGCTGTTGTGTTTGTTGTTATCAATAAGTAATCTTTCATTTAATAAAAGCTCACCACGTAGTCCAAAACTTTGAACTTGAATATTTAGCTCATCTTCATTTTCAGAAATGATTGGTAAGAAATAGTGAAAAGCTTTTGTTGGAATGATGTAGCTTTTGCCAATCATGCTTTCTTGATTTGAATTAATCCATTTTTTCGTGACAATTTTAATATTCTTTTTTGAAACGATAAAAGATAGTGTTGTAGATTTTGTTAAACTTACGTCAAATTCACTTGTTTCACATATTTGTAAATTAAAAACGGTTTCATTTTGATGAGATTCAACATTTGTATTAATAAAATCGTGCATTTTATATGCTTCCATTTCGTATTCACCCTTTTTTCAATTTCGAAAAACGACTTATATTTATTCAAATTAATGCTTAGTCATATATTGGTTAAATTTTTCAACAAATTCCGATATAATCTTACAATACGTATATGAAGCTAATATGAAGTTAGCATGAGTTTGTGATGGTTTTTTATTGAGAACAAAATAAGAGAGCTTTTTTAGTGCTAAAAAATGGATAAAATCTGCATGTTATTAATGCGTCTTTTCGCTATTGCGACTTGGAAAATAATTTTTACTATTTAATAAAGAACGAAAATCATTAGTGTGACCCTTACAAAAATGTAATAAAAATGTAAGCTATTGTGATAGTTATTTCGACAATTTTTTTATACAATAATAGTAAGAAGTTGTACGTGATTGAAAGGAGAGATGACATGGAATGGATTCATGAATTATTTCAGCAATACGGGTATTATGTTGTACTTGTCGGCTTGCTGTTAGAATATATTGCACTTCCGTTTCCGGGAGAGCCAACATTAGCATATGCGGGATTTTTAGCACATAAGGGTGATTTAAGTTTACCGATTTTAATCATTCTATCCTTTATTGGGACAAGTGTAGGGATGACGATTCAATACTTTTTAGGAAATAAATTAGGTATGCCTTTCATTCAAAAGTATGGGAAATACGTATTTTTAACACAAAGAAAAATTGACTTAACGAGAATGTGGTTTGATAAGTATGGGTACTTCCTAATTTTTATTGGTTTCTTTATTCCTGGTGTACGTCATTTCACAGGATACTTTGCAGGAATTATTAATTTACCATTCCGTCGTTTTGCCATTACAATTTATTCAGGCGCTCTATTTTGGGTATCATTCTTCTTAATCGGTGGTTACTGGTTAGGTGGAAACTTACATGATATCTTTGGAGTGCTAGAAGGTCATATCGGTAAAATCATTTTTGGAGTTATTGTGATTGTAGCGGTTACGTTGGGTATTCGTTTCCGTAAGCAGTTAAAACGAGTATTACTACAAAACGCAAGTTAATATGAAATCCATTCTATGTCAGAATTTAGGAAGGCAGTGCAAAAGCACTGCCTTTTTTATTTTATTTTTAAGACTATGTTTAATGCACATTTTACATTCTTTATAGGAATTTGATACAGGATAAGAAATAAGTATTTTGTCAATTATTATAGTCGTAATGACAATTATAATTGACAAATGTAAGGATATTATTTACAATTTTAATTAAATAAATGAAAAAGAGGGAAGACATGAAGCTTCAAAATCGAGTGAGGGAATTGCGAGCAAAGCATCGTTTATCACAAGGGGATTTAGGGAAAGCGATTGGATCATCACGGCAAACGATTAGTTTAATTGAGCGTGGGGATTATGCACCATCTATCGTATTGTCGTTAAAAATCGCACAAATTTTCAATGTACCGGTGGAGGAAATATTTACGTTAGTAGAGGGGGAAGAGGACGATGAAGAGTAAGCGAAAAAAACAATTTGATTCTGTGGGGAAAATAGCATTAAGTATGATAGGAGGATTTTTAACGTCTTATATAGCTTTAAATTTACTCTCGGATGAACCGAGAAAATTATCATCCAATACATTTATAGGTATATGTACTATTTTTGGAATTTTAATGATGTACTATACTTGGAAGAATACACGTATGTTAGCAGAGGCACGCGATGAAGAAGAGAGCGTACAAGGCAGAAAATTAGGCATTATAAGTATATATTTACGTGTAGGTGATATAGTGACGCAGGCATGGTTTGTATATGCAGTTATTACATGTAGACGTGCACTGTTGCAGGATACAAATGTTTCATTTGCGGTGTGGAATTTAGTAGCTTCTATTGTTTGTTTAACTACTGTAGTAATTATCGGACTCATAACAAAAAATCGTTATAATAAGCTATATCCTGAACAAGGTGTAACGTATATGGAATCTATGAAAATGTGGACGAAAAACGCAGATGAAGGATTAAAGCACATTGTGCATGAGGCTGGATATAAAGCATATGAATTTACGAATACAATATTGGCATATGTATGGTGGGCTGCCGTTATATATACAGCTGCTAGTAATATCGATTTTGTATTAATTGGCTTAATCTCATTTATTTGGATATTGCATCTTGGGAAGTTCATGTACGAAATGCAAAGGAAAATGATTTATTAAGGGGAGAAAAAGGTGGATATTTTAAGAAGGCCAGCTGGCTCAATGACAGTGGCGTTAATTCTGTCCATTTTATACGGAGTAATCCGAACTGGGAAATTAGAAGTAATTTTGAACCTATGGGCAATAGTTGGAATTTCATTATTAGTGTTAGCCATTCATGAGCTAGGACATGTAGTATTTGGTGTAATAGGTGGTTTAACATTTAAATTTATGACAGTAGGACCCATTACTATTCAAAAAGAAAAGGGAAAATTACGCATTCGAGCAAATAAATTATGGGCTTACTTTGGAGGCGTTGCAACACTAGTACCACCTTCTATAGAGACACCGAATCTTTCGAAAAAATGGGCGTGGCTCACTTTAGGTGGACCAATTACGAGTTTACTGTTTGGTATTACTTCCGGTTACATATACATGGTGAGTTATTATCAATATCTTTTATATTTTTCCTTTTTCCATTTTGCAATCTTTGCGGTTACAATTGTGCCGATAAAAGGAACGCTTATGAGTGATGGGATGCAATTTCTTATTTTAATTAAAGATGATGAAAGAGCTAGAAATCATTTATATGAGATTCAAATATCGAGTGAGTTATTTAGTTATAAAAGACCGAAAGATTGGGATGAAAGATTAGTAGAATTGAGTGAGGAGAAAATAAAAGAGAATAAAGGGATAAGAGAGATAATGAGTAGACTTATGCTTGTCTTTTTTGCTCGTGCAGATCAAGAGGGAATGGAAAGAGCGATACCGTATATAGAAAGAATTGTTCAACTACCTGTAACGAAAGAAAATAAGTTTTTCGTTAGTAGTTTTCATAGTTGGTATCTTTTATATAAAGCCCTTTATGAGATGGATAGTCTTTCTTTGCAAGAAGCAAAGGAACATGCAAAGGCTATTACAAAAATGGACTTAAACGGATATTATCGTACACAAGGAATTATCAAATATTTAGAGAATGATCTAGAAGCTTCCCATACTTATATGAAGAAAGCTGATAAAGAATTAAAGAGCGCCGAGAAGAGTGAGATTGGATATTTACAATTAGAAAGAGAATGGTTTGAGCAGTTGAAGGTGAGGGTATCTTACGATGGATGAGGTATCCTCTTTTTTATATGTCATCTTATGCCGTTCCATAAATAGCCTGGGGCGAGTAAAATGAGATAAGAAGAGCAAAGCTTGGAGGAAGTAAATATGGAAATTTTATCAATTATTTTGATAGTCTTGCTCATTTATGTTGTTTTTAAAGTGGCATATGTAGCATTAAAGATACTCGCGATCCTATTAATTATCTTTTTAATCGTAGAGTTCGGCAGTAAGTTGCTTGGGGGATAGGGTATATTGTGCGTTTCGAGTGTCGAAGGTTGTCGTTAAATCGATATCTTGTGTTGAACCGTTGATATAATGAAAAAATCGTTGATATAAGTGGAGAAATGATCGATATATTTGAGAAATCGTTGATATATTTTAGTGAATACGAAGTGGGGTATGTGGAAAAGAAGTTGCCGTTGGGTAGCTTCTTTTTATTGTAGTGGCAGGGTATAGAGCATAAATAGGTTGCCGAAAATTGCCGGTAAGTCGATATCCTGTGTCGAATGGTCGATATAATGAAAAAATCGCTGATATAAGTGGAGAAATCGCCGATATATATGGAGAATCGCTGATATAATCCGGTTGGTACTGGATGGGGTATGTGAGAAAGAAGTTGCCGTGAGGGTAACTTCTTTTTATCGTGATGCGGGGATATGCAAAACAATATAAAAAGCTGGAAGAGTATCTTCCAGCTTAAGAGTTACTTTCAATTTGACGACCGCTATCTTCTTCAGTGTCTTGTAATAGGTTGAATACGTCTGCTAGGCAGAATGCAATGAACCAAGTCCATAGACCGTGGAAGAAAGCTGAGCTTAATTGAAGTGGTAATGTATAGTTTGTCATTGAGTAGGAAATACATCCACCAACGATTCCGATCATTGTTAATAACATTGTTTTTTGAGCATTTTCTTCTGGATTGAAGAGGAAGTAAATGTATCCGCCTAAAATTGAAGCGCTTACAAGCGTTTCGATTCCATTAAAGATGATATTCTCTCCAAGCTGAGTGTTTGTCCAGAAGCAGATTGTTCCGCCGATAATAGCAAACAGGACAGCTATTGTATATCGTATATATTGATTCATATGTTCATCTCCCTATGTAATAAGATGATTTGGAAGTCAAAAAGGTAGGTATAGTATATTGAAGTGAGTTTTAATTGTACGTATCTTTTTATAAAAAGATCATTGAAGAGTAACTAAGATGATCGGTTGTTTAAACCGTTACGTGTATGGTGTCTG
The DNA here is from genome assembly GCF_009183805.1 of Bacillus sp. B2-WWTP-C-10-Post-4. Classification (NCBI taxonomy): domain Bacteria; kingdom Bacillati; phylum Bacillota; class Bacilli; order Caryophanales; family Bacillaceae; genus Bacillus; species Bacillus sp. B2-WWTP-C-10-Post-4. The sequence continues at coordinate 23,120 of NZ_WEII01000027.1, forward strand.
AAATATACCCGACTGCTCGTTTCTTTTTGCTTGTAAAATAAGAGAAACTTCCAAGTCTATATACTCTTTTTTTGTGAGTCTGCTTTCATTATAACACATTTAGGGACATAATAATAGAATTATCTGATTTTGTAATAAGTGTAAAAAATAAAAAGCGTAAGGAAATACCATTAACGGTGCAGTTTAGTGGAAGAAGGATTTTAATTTATTATGATGAAATATGTAATCAAGGTGAGATCTAAGAATGAGGCTTAAATACTATAAAAAATGTTTTATAGCATGAATGTAAGGGAGGAGAGCTAACTTGGAGTTCACAACAGAAAGATTAATAATTAGACCTTTTAAGAGTACTGATTTACAGGATGTATTTGCTATTTATAATAGTGATGATACATGTAAGTTCCTATTACATAATAAGTGGACTCATGAAGATATGCAGGAAAGATTTAATAAGAAGCTAGCAAATAATGTACTTACTAAAGAAAGAATATTAAGTTTGGCAGTTATATACAAAACTAAAGTAGTTGGTGATTTATCAATATGGTACACAAATATGAAAGACACTGTTGAGATTGGTTATAGTTTTTCAAATGAAGTAGCTGGGAGAGGTTTGGCAACAGAAGCAGTAAGTAGTTTGGTATTGAAATTATTTAATGAATGTAATGTACATCGTATACAGGCTAATCTTGATGCACGTAATACAGCTTCACAAAAATTGTGTGAACGAATAGGCATGAGAAAGGAAGCCCATTTCATACAAGATTTTTGGAATAAAGAGGAATGGACAGATAGTATTGTATATGGAATGCTATCCTCCGATTTGTAGTAATAAACTTAGTGATTTTATTATGCTAAAAGGTACGTTAGTTGAATAACAAAGGGCATAACATATTATATATGACTAATATGTTATGCCCTTTAATTTATTAACCTGTTTTATATGCGTTTGAAACGGCCGACAATTTCAACTGTTTCAGTAATGTTCATAAATGCTTTGTTATCCACTTGACGGATAATACGTTTCATTTCGCCTAACTCATAGCGAGTCACGACAGTGTAAATCATTTTTTTCTTATGGTTTGTATAGCCGCCGACAGCGTCTACCATTGTCACCCCGCGTATGCCGTGATGTAGTAGTGCGCTTTTTATTTCCTCGCCTTTTTCTGTAATAGTCATTATCGTTAATTTAATATGTTTCGTATGCACAGCGTCGATAACTTTGCTGACTACAAATCGACTAATTAACGTATAAAGTGTAATATCCCATCCGAAAATAAAACCTGCTGCTACAAGTAAGATTAAGTTGAATACAAATATGATTGCTCCAATTGAAACATCTCGATATTTCGCTACAATCAATCCGACAACATCAAAACCACCTGTTGAAGAAGCAAATCGGAATATAATTCCTGAAGCTGCTCCGCAGATAACACCACCGAATACAGAAGAAAGTAAAATATCGTCTGAAACTTGGTGTACCGGGATAATGTTCATCGCTAACGATGATACAGCTACAAAGTACGCTGTTAAAAAGGTTGTCTTCTTTCCTAAGTAAAAGTGACTTAAAATAAGAAGAGGAATGTTTAGTAAAAAGATAAGTGCACCGATATTGTAGTGCATTAAATAACCGATAATCATCCCTACACCAGCGAATCCACCGCTAATCATATTATGCGGGATAAAAAACATATTCATAGAAATTGCATACAAAATAGAAGCTATAAAAATAACAACCAACTGTATCATAAATTCTAAGTGAAATGTTTTAGCTGCTGGGAAGGATAAAAAGGCGGTGTCGGGAACGTAATCGGCGTCTCCTAGTTGACCCATAGTATGTTTCATCTCCATATTCATTTTTGATTACAAGAAGAGAATAAAGGTTTTTTCAAAAACTGGCAATAGTTTTATTATAATGCAAAAATTTTATAAATTTCTAATAAATCAAGCCTATTCATTGATGTGTGTGAATATGCTAAAGAAAGCGAATACAACGTTTCTTAATTATTGTTTTCTTGAGAAAATATGCAAAATACTTTTTTTGAAAATAAAAGGAAATAGAGAATATTTGCCCGATGTGCTAAAATGACCTTATTAAGGATGTGAAGCGATGGAATTTTTATTGCAGGATGCAATTCTATATATATCGTTTGTAACGACAGCACTTTGTTTATTAGAAGTTTTCTTCCTTGCTAATGTTTCTCGCTTTGTGCGTCAACAAGCATCAAGCGGTAGACAAAGAGCTTTTGCGTTGGTTGATACATGTGAAGATAGTGCGGGAAATGTACCGCTATTTTCAATTTTTTATAAATATGGAATGATTCGTTCTGTACGCAGACAAGAATCAAGTGAAGAGAATGATGAGGTTGGTCCGTATACACCAATGTTTCGCTAAATAATTACGAAACATTGGAGGAATGAACATGTTAAAATCATACCGAGCTGCGCTCATTAGTTTATCAGTAGTACTTGTTTTTGTTTTATCTGGCTGCAGTAATGCAGGCACAATTGATTCACATAGTACGGGGATATGGAACCATTATTTCGTATATCCAATCTCGTATATGATTCAATTTGTTGCTCATCATATACCGGGAGCTAGCTTCGGGGTTGCTATCATTATTATGACGCTCGTTATTCGTTCAGCCATGATTCCATTAGCTGTTTCGCAATATCGCAGCCAAGCGAAAATGAAGAAAATGCAACCTGAATTGCAGAAGCTAAAGAAAAAATACGGTGATGTAAGCAAAGACCTTGAAAAACAAAAGCAGTATCAAAAAGAAATGTCAGAACTAATGAGATCAGGCGGTTGGAATCCACTTGCTGGTTGCTGGCCAATTTTTATACAAATGCCGATTTTCTCTGCTTTGTATTATGCGATTAGCAGAACGGAAGAGATTCGCACATCTTCGTTTTTATGGGTGAACCTAGGACATGCAGATCCATATCATATATTACCGATTATTGCAGCGTTAACGACATTTATTCAGATGAAAGTTTTCCAATCGAATATTACACCTGGAGAACAAGTACAGATGCTAAAGATGCAGCAAATTATGATGCCAGCAATGATTCTATTTATGGGGTTTGCGGCGCCATCAGGACTTGTGTTGTACTGGATAACAGGTAACTTATTTACAATGACACAAACAATTGTATTAAGAAAAATAATGGAACGTGAAGAGTTACAATTACAAAAAGCATAGAGAAACACCGCTCATTACGAGCGGTGTTTTTTATTTGAATCGTTAAGGAAATTTTAAGAAACCAATATTACTATTGGCGTTGTATACGAAAGTGTACATGCTTTAGAAATATGAAGGAGGGAATTTCCTATGAAGAAGAAAACAGTTGGTTATTTAGCGATTGCAGGTGCTTTATCATTCGGAATCATTGGAGGAGTCGGTGTTCCGGCATTCGCGGCAACAAATACTCCAACAGCTGAGCAAGCGACAAAAACAGCGAAAAAAGATTTAGATGCCGCTACAAAACAAAAAGTAAAAACGATTATGGACGATACAAAGAAACAGTTACAGGAGCTAGGTGTAAAGCTTCCAGAAAAAGAAAAACGTAAAGAAATGTTTGCGGGATTAGATGAACAGGCGAAAGAAAAAGCGAAGTCGATTTTAGAGCAAGAAAAGTCTGGGAAATTAACACGAGAACAAGCAAAAGAGGAATTAACAAAGTTAGGCGTAAAAATGCCGGAGAAAGGTAAGCGTGGAGACATGTTTGCTAACTTAGATGAACAGGCGAAAGAGAAAGCGAAGTCGATTTTAGAGCAAAAGAAATCTGGAAAATTAACGCATGAGCAAGCAAAAGAGGAATTAACAAAGCTAGGCGTGAAAATGCCGGAGAAAGGTAAACATGGAGACATGTTTGCTAACTTAGATGAACAGGCAAAAGAAAAAGCAAAGTCAATTTTAGAGCAAAAGAAATCTGGAAAATTAACGCATGAGCAAGCAAAAGAAGAATTAACAAAATTAGGTGTGAAACTTCCAGAGAAAGAGAAGCATGAAGACATGTTTGCAGGATTAGATGAAGCAACAAAAACAAAAGCAAAAGCGATTTTAGACAATGAAAAGAAACAATTAGAGGCATTGAATGTTGATTTACCGCACCATAAGTTTTTTATGAAAAAAGATGAGAAATAATTGAATGAAGTCGTATCTTTCGTGTGGGCAACCGAAAGGCACGTGCGAGGACCGATTTCTACTTATAGAAATCGGTCTCTTTTAATGATTCAATAAAATTCTTTTCATAGTTAGTATGTATCCGAAGACGCAGTAGAAGATTGCAAAACCGATAAACACTTCCGTATATTGATATTTACCCAATACGTAGAAGGAAACAGCTAGTATAATAGCTACCGCTAAAATGCTATAACCAGGATACTTGTGCCTATGCATGATAGCGAATAGAACAGAGAGAAACGTAGCAATGATACAAAAAACAGCAATCATTATTGGTGCACCTCCTATATAAATTATACCAATTTTAGGGAATTAGAGAAATATTACAGCTTCTGTTATAATATAAGAAGATAAATATTTCCTATGTTATATAAAAAATATATTGATTTTTTCTAACAATTCAATATAATGAACAATAACTACAAAATTCGACATCAAGAAGTGATGATGAGGACACGATCAATTTTTTACGATTTCCAGAGAGGGAAGCCTTTGGCTGTGAGCTTCCTAATACGGAAAAATAGATTACCACCTCTGAACTGCAGCAGTGAACGAGCATCTAGTAATTGCTTGCCGGCAAAAACCGTTATTTAGACTTGAGAAATTGGTGAAGTGTATTACTTTACGAATTGAAACAAGGGTGGAACCACGAATACAACACTCGTCCCTTTTTTAGGGAGGAGTGTTTTTTTATTTCATTTTTGCATCACACTAGGATTGGAAGGAGGATACGCAGCATGCATCATGATGAGAAGAACAAAATTGGTTTAACAGTAGCACTTTCTATCGTAGTAGGAACGATTATTGGATCTGGTGTGTTTATGAAACCAGGGAGCGTATTAGATTACTCGGGGAGTTCTAATATGGCCATTCTTGCTTGGGTAATTGGTGGCCTGTTGACGCTAGCAAGTGGTTTAACAGTAGCTGAAATTGGAGCGCAAATCCCGAAAAATGGTGGGTTGTATACGTATTTAGAGGAGATTTACGGAAGTTTTTGGGGATATTTATCAGGTTGGATGCAAACAATTGTTTATGGACCTGCTATTATCGGAACATTAGGTTTATACTTTAGTTCTTTAGTGATTAATTTTTTCTATTTAGATAAAGTGTGGAATTTACCAATCGCAATTGGAACGGTTGTGTTCCTTGGCGTTGTAAATAGTATGGGAACAAAATACGGAGGTATCGTTCAAACAATCACGACAATTGGGAAGATGATTCCGATTGTGTTAATTGTTGTGCTAGGTTTCTGGAAAGGGAATAGCGATATTTTTAACGTAGTTGTGCCGATATCGGAAAATCAAAGTATCGGTATGGCAATTTTAGCAACGTTATTTGCTTATGACGGCTGGATTTTACTTGCTTCGATTGGTGGAGAAATGAAGAATCCAACAAAGTTATTACCGAAAGCAATGACAGTAGGGATTTTAATCGTAACGGCTGCTTACGTATTAATTAACTTGGCATTATTAAATGTATTACCAGCAGCGAAAATTGTAGACCTTGGAGAAAATGCAACAGCGACAGCTGCAGGCATGTTACTTGGAGAATATGGCGGAAAAATTATTAGTATCGGTATTATCGTTTCTATTTTCGGCTGTTTAAATGGAAAGATTTTAACGTTCCCACGTATCCCAATGTCTATGGCAGAGCGTGGACAACTTCCATTTTCTAAGTTTATTGCAAAGGAAAGTCCGAGATTTAAAACACCAGCAAATGCGATTACTGTTGAAATCATTTTAGGAATTATTTTAATGATTATTAGTGATCCAAATAAGCTATCTGAGATTTCCGTATTCATTATTTATATTTTCTATGTAATGACGTTTATTGGTGTCTTCATTTTAAGAAAACGTAATAAGAATAAAGAGCGTGCATATAGTGTACCGTTATTCCCAATCGTACCAATCGTAGCGATTTTAGGTTCGTTCTTTGTAATTGGTAGTGCGATTATTAACGATCCAGTAAGTTGTTTCTTATCGATTGGAATTGTATTTACGGGACTTCCGGTGTATTGGTATTTAAATAAGAAGAAAGAAACAGAATGATGAAAAGGTAGGCGTATTATACGCCTACCTTTTTTACTGTAAAAAAATTGTACTTGCTTCCATTTTTCATTTTGGTTACTATAGTCGTAGTAACCAAAATAGAAAGCGTGGGGAAAGACTTGAATTTTCGTGTTTATATTTTAGCTATCGCGGCTTTTGTAGTCGGAACGGTTGAGCTAATTATAGGAGGAACGCTTGATTTAGTTGCCAATGATTTAGGAGTATCTATTAGCGCAGCTGGTCAGCTTATAACAATATTTTCGGTAGTATTTGCTTTGTCAGGTCCAGTTTTATTAGCTTTGACAGGGAAGTTTGAAAGAAAAACATTGTATGTTGGAGCATTATCGATTTTCTTAATCGGAAATATTATTTCGGCATTTAGTGTGAATTACGGAATGCTAATGTTCTCAAGGGTTATTTGTGCGGCGAGTGGTTCATTAATTATTGCACTATCGGTAACACTTGCTTCTAGTGTTGTAGAACCGCATTTTCGTGCGCGTGCAATTGGAATCATTTTCATGGGAATTAGCGGATCACTCGTACTTGGAGTACCGCTCGGTCTTGTGCTCGGAAATGCATACGGATGGCGTGCACCATTTGTATTAATTGCGGTATTAACAGTTATGGCAATTGCTTGTATTTCATTATTCTTAACGAAAGTACCACCGACATCGGTATTATCAATAAAAGAACAACTTGCTACTTTAAAAGATAAAAAAATTGTAAGTGCACAGTTAACATCATTTTTGTTTTTAACAGGGCATTTAACATTGTATGCATATTTAACACCGTTTTTAAAAGATGTCATGTATGTTGAAGCAAACTGGATTAGTGTGTTTTACTTTATTTTCGGAATCGCAGCAGTAATTGGTGGCGGCTTTGGTGGCTGGCTTGCTGATAAATGGGGATCGAAGAAAAGTATTATTTCCATCATTATCGTATTTGCGTGTGCAATCTTCATACTGCCATTAATGACATTCTCATTCCCGCTCTTCATCATTATGATGGGACTTTGGAGTATGCTGAGCTGGGCGATTTCACCAGCGCAACAAAACTATTTAATTGAAATTGCACCAGAATCAGCTGGTATTCAGCAAAGTTTAAATAACTCTGCCCTTCATTTAGGAATTGCACTTGGTTCAACAGTAGGCGGAGTTGTTATCGAAAAATCATCTGTTATATATAATGCTTGGGTAGGCGGTGGCTTTATTATATTAGCACTGCTTTGCGCGATTTTCTCGATTACGAGAGGACGCTCTACTCAGTTCGTGAAAGAAGAATCTATCGTTTGATAGGTTCTTTTTTTATTTGTAAAAAATTGCAGGTTTTAGTAGAAAGGTCGAGAATTTGTATGTAGCGAGGTGATGTATATGTATACGAATTTTTCAATTATTGGTCTTCTAATTTCAATGCTCCCTTTGTTTCTTATTATTCTTGCACTTAGATGGGTTCGTTTCATCTATAAAAATTCAGAGAAACAGGTAGAGCAAAATGAGAAAATCATTGAGCTGTTGATGGAGATAAAGGAACAAAACGAAAAGGAGTCTAAGTGAAAAACTAGACTCCTTTTTATTATTTAATTAGTATCTTAATTTCATTAACAAACTCTTAATTTCCTCATCTTCCATAAAGAGGTCATGGTGTTTCTGGGTAATCTTTGCAAGTGCAACGTCATGATAGAAAAATTCTGTAAAGAACTTTACGAAAGGTTGTGACATTGTTTTCATTGCTTGCCATGACTCTTGTTCTACGCCAGCAAATAAAATTTCACGTTCGTCAACGATGAGTAGCAAGTAGCGCTCTAATGCATTAGGTTCTTCAGCTGGGATTAGAAAATGCATGTTTTCTAAGTCTGTCTCTACTTCTCCAACAATAAGGGATTCAATTTGAACACCTTGTTTTGCTTTTTGTTCTAGTAAAGGGAGATATTCTAAAAGAGTATCATTCCAAGCTGAAATACGGATTGATTCTTTTGCACTTTCAATGAGTTCCTTACTTTGAACTCGAATAGAAGATTGCATCTTTAAGCTCCACACACGGTCATCTGTAAATGATTTTTTTGATATATTTGTTTCCAGTTCTTTAATATTTGATTGGAATTCTGTCGTTAATTTTTCAATTGCTAGCTTTAGTGGTAATGCTGTATACAGTTTTTTCTTTTCTGAAACAGAATCCATTACCATTCCTTTATCGATTAGGCGTGCTAGCACTTCATATATTTTTGCTTTTGGAACACCTGAATGCTTCACAATCGTTGTAGCATCTAATGGTTCATTGCTTGATACGACAACTTCATAAGCTTGGCTTTCATATTGTGAGAAACCGAATTTTTGTAACATAGTTCCCTCCGAACGAATGAGATTATATTTTAAGGATAATGAACTATTTGTTTTTGCACAAGTGGTAGTCCGTTTTCTAATTGTATTAAGGTGAGAATTAATTTCAATTTTTTAATTTTATCTATTATACTTAATATAATGATTAATAAGATTTTAATTTAATGCGAAGGGGATGCTGGGGGGAAGATGTTAAGAAGTTTACGTTTAAAAATTGCGGTAGTGTTTTCAGTTCTTATTTCTATGATGTTCGTAATATTGGGTACAGCTGTGTATCAATTACAGAAAGAAAAGGAAGTGCGTTCCTTAGACGAATATTCTCAAAATGCGATGGATCTTGTGACAGAGCAACTTACGACATTTGTTCAAAGAACGGATGAAGATATGGGGTATTACGCGAACAGTGAGATGATTCGTAATATGCTTCAAGGTGGGGTTACTCCAGAAGAGGAAGCGTTTTTAACGAAAGAGTTTGCGGAGTATAAAAAGAATCATCCTGGTATTTTAGATTTATATATTGGTACGAAAGATAAAAAAACATTAAGTGCCAATCTTGCTGAAGGTGGGCAAGTGCCAGAAGGATACGATCCAACGACAAGACCATGGTATAAAGATTCAGAGGCTGATGTAAAAAGGGTCCATTGGGGACAACCTTCTTATGAAATTGCAACAGGAAAGTTAAGTGTAGGTGTTTCTAAAGCAATTACAGCTCAAGATGGATCTATATTAGGCGTTGTTGCGATGGATGTATCGCTTGGGACGATTCAGAAGTTGCTTCACAATATTCAATACAATAATGACGGAGAAATGTTTATTATAAATGATAAAAATATGGCTCTTGTTTATCCAGAAAAGATAGGAAAAGATGTTTCTAAAGAGCCACTTATAAAGAGCTTAAATAAAGAGGTAACAAAATATGCGGTCACTACAATAAAAGGTGAAGATGTAGTTGTTTACAGTCAATCATTTGATACGATGAAATGGACGATAGGAATCTTTTATCCGAAAGAAACGATCGATGGGCTATTAAATAGTACGAGAAATACAGTTATTATAATGGCATGTATTAGTTTATTAGTTGGAATCGTAGCTTCCTACTTGTTCTCAAGAAGATTAGCAAGACCACTTCAACTATTAAAGAATCACGTGCAAAAAGTAGCAGAAGGCGATTTAACGCTGCGAATGAAAGTGACAAGTAAAGATGAAGTTGGAGAGTTGACTAAGCACTTTAATGATATGGTTGAACAAATGAATGAAATGGTAAGTAAAATTAAAAACAGTGTATCAACGGTGCAACAATCAACGAATAGTTTACATTACTTAACGAATGAAACAGTAGCGGCTAGTAGAGAAGTTTCAGGAGCAATGGATGATGTGAGTGGAGGAGCCTCTACTCTTGCGAATAGTGTGGATGAAGTTTCAGCTCAGCTCGAGAATATGGCGGAGTCAGTGGAACAAATGAATAGCTCCGTCGGTGAAATAAAAGGAGTGGCTGGCAAAGCGGAAGAGGCATCTAAGCAAGGATTAAATACAATGAGGAATTTAATCCGTACGAGGGGACAATCATCTTCGATTGTTGTTCATACAGAAGAAGCATCGGATAAGTTAGAACAAAGAGTTGGATCGATTCAAAATGTTGTTGAGCTTATAAAAGGCATTTCGGATCAAACAAATTTACTTGCTTTAAATGCATCGATTGAAGCTGCCCGTGCAGGTGAGCAAGGTAAGGGATTTGCGGTTGTTGCTGAAGAGGTTCGGAAATTAGCGGAACAATCAAAAGAGGCAACCGGAGAAATCACAACGATGATTGGTGATGTACAATTAGAAGTAAAAAGGGTTGTAGAAGTTGTAAGTAAATTGAAAGACATTGCAGATGTACAAAATAAAGTGACGACAGAGGCGGAAATGGAGTTCCGCACAATTATGTCAGTTGTAAATACGATTAGTACTTCAGTTGAAAAAATTGTAGAAGAGGTACATAACATAGGTTACGAGCAAGGGGAAATTACAGCGGTAATGCATACAATTGCTGGTACGAGTCAAGAAAGTGCAGCTGTTTCTGAAGAGGTACATGCTGCAACGGAATCACAGGTGAATCATTTAGAAAAGGTAGCTCACACGATGGAAAGTTTGACAGAACATATGAGAGATTTAGAAAGATTAGTCGAGCAGTTTAAAGTGGAAGAGTAACATATTAGTAAAATGATGAGGATTTCGGTAAAATAGACAATGGATATATAAGAAACGATTATAGGAGGAAGACTACTATGGCAATTGTTGATGTATCGATTATTCCAGTAGGAACAGGTAATCCAAGTGTTAGTGAATATGTAGCAGAAGTACAAAAGGTGCTAGAGAAAAATGCGGATCGCGTGAAGTATCAATTAACACCGATGAATACAATTATTGAAGGAGATCTTCCTGTCATTCTAGAAGTAATTCAACAAATGCATGAAGTTCCATATACGAAAGGTGCGCAGCGCGTTGCAACAACAATTCGTATTGATGATCGTCGTGATAAAGTAAGCACAATGGAGAAAAAATTAAACTCTGTTCGATCAAAATTATAAAGAAAAGCAGCGATTTTCGCTGCTTTTTTCATATAGGAGGTAAATAAGATGAGTGAAAAGTTTAACGAACAATTTGACGGGTTGTTAGAGAAATACACGGAACTGTTACTTGGAGAGAGCAATGAAGAGAGAAAAGAACAGGTACAGAAGTGGGCACTGTATTCTTACATAGCGAAGACGATGCCAGCTTTAGTAAAGCATTGGAATGAAACTTATCCCGATGCGAAAGAAGAGATGGTGCAGTTAATTACGGATATTAAAAGGCTGAATGAAGAGAAGCGAAATGAGCAATAAAAAACTTGAGGGAAATATAATCGTAAGTTTTCTGTATTAATATCCTTATATAATTTACATGGAATATTAAGGGTTTTATAGGCATGTCGAATATTTTCGACATGCCTATTTTATGCCTAGTAAACTCCATTTTTCTAAATGTCGAAAAATATTTCAGGTATATTTATAAGCGGAAATATAGGGTTTTAAATGTTTTTATAGTATTTTATAAATTATCTAAATAATTATTTGTATCCAATAATTTTAAACAATGATATAATTTTGAAGAGGGGTAAAAAACAGATAAATCAAGTCATAGGGGTGAATTACATGGAACAATTAATGCGAAATTCGTTTCTTTTCTTATCTAAAAATAAAGCGCTAACAAAACTGGCTAAAAAGTACGGTTTACGCTTTGGTGCAGGTCGCTTTGTCGCAGGGGAGACAATTGAATTAGCGACAGCAGCTATTAAGCAATTGAACAAGCAAGGACTTTGTGTAACAATCGATTATTTAGGGGAATTCGTTGATAATGAAGCGGAAGCAAATGAAATGGCTAACCAATCGATTGAAGCAATCCGTGCAATTGGAAGAGAAGGTCTTGATTCGCAGCTTTCTTTAAAGATGACTTCTATGGGATTAGATATCTCTGATGAAATCGTAATGAACAATATGCGCCGTATTTTAGAAGCGGCGAAAGAAAATGGTGTGTTCGTTACCATTGATATGGAAGACTATACACGCTGTGGTAAAACAATTGATATCTTTAAACAATTAAAATCTGAATACGATAATATCGGTACTGTTATTCAAGCTTACCTATATCGTACAGAAAAAGATATTGAAGATTTAAATGCTTATAATCCTAATTTACGTCTTGTAAAAGGTGCTTATAAAGAACCTGAAGAAGTGGCATTCCCAGACAAGAAAGATGTAGATGACAATTATAAAAAAATTATTAAAATGCACTTATTAAATGGAAATTATACTGCAATTGCTTCACATGACGAAGCGATTATTGAATATACAAAAAAACTTGCTGAAGAACACAACATTCCAAGGGATCAATTTGAATTCCAAATGTTATATGGTATTCGTAATGAGCGTCAACTTGAGCTAGTAAAAGAAGGCTACAAAATGCGTGTTTACGTACCTTATGGAAACGACTGGTATGGATATTTCATGCGTCGTCTAGCAGAGCGTCCAGCAAACGTTGCGTTCGTATTAAAAGGTATGGTTAAAAAATAACCAAGGAGAAAATACTCCTTGGTTATTTTAATTGCTGAAATGCATAATGTGCCATTTTCTTCGTATCAGGATACAGTTGCTTGCGGGTAGAAGATAATACAACATTAATGACACGTTTACCGTCTTTTTCATCCACTGTTACGACTGTATATTTGCCAAGTGCTGATAGACCGCTTTTACTTCCAATCGCATATGGATCGTCATATAGTTCTTCTCGTCCGTAGTTTGCGATGTTTGGAGAGCGTTCTGAAGTATGTAGAGTTGTACGCGTTGAATTCATATATTCTAAAACAACTGGATACTTTAATGCTTCTTTCGTAATAATAGCAATGTCATATGGTGACACTTTATTCCCAATTGCATCAGCACCACTTGCGTTTTTGAAAGTCGCATGCTTTGTACCAAGTTCCTTCGCTCTAGCATTCATCATTTTCACAAATTCATTTTTTGATCCTGCAATATGTTCTGCAATTGATTCAGCTATTGGATCTGCACTAATGATAAGCATAAGTTTTAATGCCTCATCACGCTTTAATTTTTCTCCAGCACGAAGTTTAATTTTCTTACTTTGACTTTCTGTTTTAATTGCGTTTTCTGTAACTGTAATTTCTTCATCTTCTTTTACATTCTCTAGTAAAAGAAGGGTTGTCATCATTTTGGCTATACTAGCCGGATAAGAGCGTTCGTCTTCACGTTTCCCATACAAAATTTCACCTGTGTCTGCATCGATTGTAACTCCGTATTGCCCAGTAATATTAGGTTGATCAGCTCTTACAGATTGTTGCCTTTGTGCATAAGAGAAGAAAATCATCCCTGTAAATAGTGTGGCAATCATTACAATCATAACTATTGTTCGTTTCATTATAATTCCCTCATTTGTTACAAATAAATTGGGCAGAAAAAGCAGCCATTAATCATTATGCCACGTTCTCTGCCCAAAAATATAGCGTTATTTTTCGCCTATATTATGCTTTTTATATTGTTGGTTATTACCTTGACGTCCTTTTTCCACGCCGTGGTTATGCGGACCTGCGTTTCCAGTTACACTAGCTGCGCTAATTCCAGCCTTTGAAGGGTTCTTCTTAAGTTTTGCCATATATATTCCTCCAGTTTCGTCAGATTATAAAAAGGGAAAGTGTATTTTAGTGAAGAAAATACATATATAGCATGGCCAAATGAAAGAAAAATATTTATTTCAGAAAATTTTATCAATAAATATATTGCGAAAATTTAAACAGTATCATATATTTATTAGTAGAGGCTCACTCATTGATTGCGACTTATGTCGAAAAATTGAATGAGCATTCATTCAAGAATAGGGGGAGAATTGGATGTTCCAAATTAAAAAGGCTGCTGTTCTAGGTTCAGGCGTAATGGGTTCGGGAATTGCGGCACACTTAGCTAATATTGGTATTCCGACATTATTGCTTGATATTGTACCACCCGCGCTTACGAAAGAAGAAGAAGCGAAGGGACTTACATTAGAACATAAAAGTGTGAGAAATCGTTTTAGTAATACGGCTGTGCAAAAACTATTAAAGCAAAAACCAGCTCCTCTGACAGTGAAAGGAAATCTAGCACTGATTGAAGCAGGTAACTTAGAAGATGATCTTGAGCGTCTAGCTGATGTAGATTGGATTATTGAAGTAGTAGTTGAAAACTTAGATATTAAAAAGAAATTATTTGAAAAAGTAGACGCTGTTCGTAAACCGGGCTCAATTGTAAGCTCGAATACGTCAGGCATTTCAGTTGAAAAAATGGCAGAAGGTCGTTCAGACGACTTCCAGAAACACTTCTTAGGCACACACTTTTTTAACCCACCACGATATTTAAAACTTCTAGAGGTAATACCGACGAAAGAAACAGATCCACAAGTATTAAGCTTCATGAAACTATTTGGCGAAGACGTTCTTGGAAAAGGCGTTGTTATCGCAAAAGATACACCAAACTTTATTGGAAACCGCATCGGTACGTACGGTTTACTTGTTACTCTTCAAGAGATGGTAAAACGCGGCTATAGCATTGGGGAAGTTGATTCTGTAACAGGTCCATTAATTGGTCGTCCGAAGAGTGCAACGTTCCGTACATTAGATGTTGTCGGTTTAGATACATTCGTACACGTTGCAAATAACGTATATGAAAACGTACAAGAAGAAGAGCGTGATGTATTTAAAGTACCAGCTTTCATGCATGACATGCTTGATAAAAAATGGCTTGGAAGCAAAACAGGTCAAGGCTTCTTCTTAAAACAAGGAAAAGAAATTTTAGAACTAAATCCTGAAACGATGGAATATGAAGCGCGTAAAAAATTAAAAGCTGCATCCGTAGAGTTAAGTAAACAAGAAAAAGGATTAGCGAATAAATTGAAAGCGCTTGTATACGCAAAAGACCGCGCAGGAGAGTTATTATGGAACATCATTACACCAACTCTTTTATACTCTGCAAAACTTCATAAAGAAATTGCTGACGATATCGTTGCAATTGACCAAGCGATGAAGTGGGGCTTCGGCTGGGAGCAAGGACCGTTTGAAGTTTGGGATGCAATCGGCGTTGAAAAATCTGTTCAAAAGATGGAAGAAAACGGCGTAGTCGTTCCTACTTGGGTGAAAGAAATGTTAGAGAAAGGTTTCACTACTTTCTATAAACATGATAACGGCGATAGCTACTATTACGATAATGGCGAATATAAGCTAATCGAGCGTAATAAAAAAGCAATTTCTCTTAAGCAATTAAAAGCGAAAAATGGTGTATTAAAGAAAAATAGCGGAGCGAGCTTAATTGATTTAGGCGACGGCATCCTTTGCTTAGAGTTCCATTCGAAGAGCAATGCAATCGGTATGGATATTACGCAAATGATTAACTACGCTGTTGATGAAGTAGAAAAGAATTATAAAGGTCTTGTTATCGGTAACCAATCGAAGAACTTCTGCGTTGGTGCGAACCTAGCAATGATCTTAATGGAAGCACAAGACGACAATTACTTTGAAATTGAGTTGGTTGTGAAAAACTTCCAAGATGCAATGACGAAAATTAAGTACTCTTCTAAGCCAGTTGTAGCAGCACCATACGGTATGACGCTTGGCGGAGGTACAGAAGTTTGCTTACCAGCAGCTAGCATTCAAGCTTCTAGTGAAACGTATATGGGCTTAGTAGAAGTTGGTGTTGGCTTAATCCCTGGCGGAGGCGGTAATAAAGAGCTATACATTAAACACTTAAATAAAATGCCAAACGGTGTAGAGTTTGATCTGCAAAAAGTTGCGAATAAAGTGTTCGAATCTGTAGCGATGGCGAAAGTTTCTACATCAGCACAAGAAGCTGTATCGAACAACTTCTTAGGCGATAAAGACGGTATTAGTGTGAATGGTGATCACTTACTATATGATGCGAAACAGAAAGCACTTGCTTTATATGAAGCTGGCTATAAAGCACCGATTCGTAAAAAGATACCAGTTGTTGGTGAAACAGGATATGCAACTCTTGTACTTGGTGCAGAAGCAATGCATTTATCAGGTTACATTTCTGAACATGATCTTCACATTGCGAAGAAACTTGCATATGTCATTGCGGGCGGAAAAGTGCCGTACGGAACAGAAGTTGATGAGCAGTATTTATTAGATGTAGAACGTGAAGCATTTATTAGCTTAGTAAGTGAGATGAAATCACAAGCAAGAATGCAGCACATGCTTGTAAAAGGAAAGCCATTACGTAACTAATAACGAGGGGAGATATCGTTCATGAGAGAAGCTGTCATTGTTGCGGGAGCAAGAACACCAATTGGAAAAGCAAAGAGGGGTTCATTAAAAACAGTTCGTCCTGACGATCTAGGGGCGTTAGTAGTAAAGGAAACGTTAAAGCGTGCGAATTATGAAGGACCAATCGATGATTTAATTTTCGGTTGTGCGATGCCAGAAGCAGAGCAAGGTTTAAATATGGCTCGTAATATCGGCGGATTAGCAGGACTTTCTTACGATGTTCCAGCTATTACGATTAACCGTTACTGTTCTTCAGGTTTACAAAGTATCGCTTACGGAGCTGAGCGTATTATGCTTGGTCACTCTGAAGCTGTATTATCAGGCGGAGCAGAATCAATGAGTTTAGTTCCAATGATGGGACACGTTGTTCGTCCGAATAGTCGCCTTGTAGAAGCGGCTCCAGAATATTATATGGGTATGGGACATACAGCAGAGCAAGTTGCTGTGAAATATGGAATTTCTCGTGAAGAGCAAGATGCATTTGCAGTAAGAAGTCATCAACGTGCTGCGAAAGCATTAGCGGCAGGAAACTTTGTTGATGAAACAGTACCTGTAGATGTGACGTTACGCTCGGTTGGATCAAACAATAAACTTCAAGAAGAAACAATCACTTTCGCACAAGACGAAGGTGTAAGAGCAGAGACAACGCTAGACATTTTAGGGAAATTACGTCCAGCATTTAACGTTCGCGGTTCTGTAACAGCTGGTAACTCTTCACAAATGAGTGATGGTGCAGCATCTGTACTATTAATGGATCGCGAAAAAGCAGTGAGCGATGGCATGAAGCCACTTGCGAAATTCCGTTCATTTGCAGTAGCTGGCGTACCACCAGAAGTAATGGGAATCGGCCCAATCGCTGCAATTCCAAAAGCGTTAAAACTAGCTGGCTTAGAGCTATCTGATATTGGCTTATTCGAACTAAATGAAGCATTTGCTTCTCAATCGATCCAAGTTATTCGTGAACTTGGTTTAGATGAAGAAAAAGTAAACGTAAACGGTGGTGCAATCGCACTTGGACATCCACTTGGCTGTACAGGAGCAAAACTAACACTATCTCTTATTCACGAAATGAAACGTCGCAACGAACAATTCGGTATCGTAACAATGTGTATCGGCGGCGGAATGGGAGCAGCGGGAGTATTTGAATTACTATAAAAAAAGTGCAGGTGGCTTGCTCAGAACAGGAGGGCGTTGGAAGCCTTGACGAAGAGGCGCTTTTTGCCTCACAGGAAGGGGTGAAACGACCGACTGTTCTAGCCACCGGAACTGGATTATAAAAAAAGTGGAAGCGGCTCGCTCAGAATGTGAGGGGGATGGAGTTTCAGACGTAGAGGCGCTCTTTGCCTCGTAGGAAGAAGCGAAGGCACCGAACATTCTAGCCGCTGGAACTGGATTTAAAAAAAGTGGAAGTGGCTTGCTCAGAACAGGAGGGTGTTGGAAGCCCTGACGAAGAGGCGTTTTTTGCCTCACAGGAAGGGGTGAAACGACCGACTGTTCTAGCCACTGGAACTAGATTATAAAAAATGGAAGCAACAAAGGTTTATAAAAACAAAAGGGAGAGCTAGCTTCTTTCAAAAAGAGAGAAGCGGCTCATGAAAATATGAAGGAGGAAATTTTCATGGAAAAAACAGTAGGAAATGCGGTTAAAGGCGGTAGCTTTTTAGTAGATGAGATTACGATTGATCAAGTGTTTACGCCAGAAGATTTTTCATCTGAGCATAAAATGATTGCTAAAACGACAGAGGACTTTATCGTAAATGAAGTTCTTCCAGAGCTTGAATATTTAGAGCAACATGAGTTTGATCGCTCAGTTCGTCTTTTAAAAGAAGCTGGAGAACTTGGTTTATTAGGCGCTGACGTACCAGAAGAGTACGGCGGAATTGGTCTTGATAAAGTAAGCTCAGCGTTAATCGCAGAGAAGTTCTCTCGCGCTGGTGGCTTTGCAATTACTCACGGTGCTCACGTAGGTATCGGCTCTTTACCAATCGTATTATTCGGTAACGAAGAGCAAAAGAAAAAATATTTACCATTGCTTGCAACTGGTGAAAAATTAGCTGCATACGCATTAACAGAGCCAGGTTCAGGATCTGACGCATTAGGCGCAAAAACAACTGCACGTTTAAATGCAGAAGGTACACATTATGTATTAAACGGTGAAAAACAATGGATTACAAACTCTGCATTCGCTGACGTATTCGTTGTATATGCAAAAATTGATGGCGAGCACTTCTCAGCATTTATCGTAGAGAAAGACTACGCTGGCGTATCTACAAGCCCAGAAGAAAAGAAAATGGGTATTAAATGTTCTTCAACTCGTACGTTAATTTTAGAAGATGCGTTAGTACCAAAAGAAAACTTACTTGGCGAAATCGGTAAAGGTCATATTATCGCATTCAACATTTTAAATATCGGTCGTTATAAATTAGGTGTTGGTACAGTTGGATCTGCGAAACGTGCAGTAGAAATTTCAGCACAATATGCAAACCAACGTCAACAGTTCAAACAACCAATCGCTCGCTTCCCATTAATTCAAGAGAAACTTGCGAATATGGCAGCAAAAACATATGCAGCTGAAAGCTCTGTATATCGTACAGTAGGTTTATTCGAAAGCCGCATGAGCACATTATCTGAAGAAGAAGTAAAAGACGGTAAAGCAGTAGCAGCTTCTATCGCTGAATATGCAATCGAGTGCTCTTTAAACAAAGTATTTGGTTCTGAAGTATTAGACTATACAGTAGATGAAGGTGTTCAAATTCACGGTGGTTACGGATTTATGGCAGAATACGAGATTGAAAGAATGTATCGTGATTCTCGTATTAACCGTATTTTTGAAGGAACGAACGAAATTAACCGCCTAATCGTACCAGGTACGTTCTTACGTAAAGCGATGAAAGGTGAATTACCACTTCTTCAAAAAGCACAAAAATTACAAGAAGAGTTAATGATGATGATGCCAGAAGAAGTGGGCGATGAGCCATTGGCACTTCAAAAATATTTAGTAACTAATGCGAAGAAAATCGGCTTAATGGTAGCTGGATTAGCAGCTCAAAAATACGGTAAAGCATTAGATAAAGAGCAAGAAATTCTTGTGAATATCGCTGACATCGTAAGCAACCTATACGCAATGGAGTCAGCTCTTCTTCGTACAGAAAAAGCAATCAAAACAACTGGTCTTGAAAAGAATAAACAAAAAGTGTTATACACTGAAGTATTCTGCCAAGAAGCATTCAACGAAATCGAAGCAGATGCGAAAGAAACACTTATCGCAGTTGAAAATGGCGACATGCTGCGCATGATGTTATCATCATTACGTAAATTAACTCGTCACACACCACTTAATGTAATTCCGAAGAAACGTGAAATCGCTGCGAAAATTTTAGAAGATGAGCGTTACACAGTTTAATATCTTTAAAGAACAGTAGTCGTTTATACGGCTACTGTTCTTTTTTTTGAAAAAAAGAAATTTTTTAGTGACATAAAACTAACGCCATTAGTATAATAAAACTAATGGTGTTAGTTTTCGTGAAAAGGGAGATGGGACTATGAGGATGATACATGAAAAAACGTTATATCAATTGTCATTTTTGCCAAGAGCGTTTCCTGTAAATTGTTACTTTGTAGAGGAAGAAGATGGTTTAACTTTAATTGATGCGGCTTTGCCATATAGCGCAAAAGGCATTTTACAGGCGGCTGAGAAAATAGGAAAACCAATTACTAAAATTGTATTAACACATGCGCATGATGATCACATCGGTGCATTAGATGCATTAAAGGAAGTACTTCCTCATGTTCCAGTCTATATTTCTAAGCGGGACGCAAAGCTGTTAGAAGGAGATACGACGTTACAAAAGGATGAACCGAATATACCGATAAAAGGCGGTGTACCTAAAAAAGTAAAAACGGTACCTGATGTTTTATTAGAAGATGGCGACCGAGTTGGATCGCTTCTTGCAATTATGACACCGGGGCATACGCCAGGCTCCATGTCATTTCTTGATGTACGAAATAAAGCTCTTATTGTTGGGGATGCATTTCAAACAAGAGGAGGTATGGCTGTTTCGGGACAAATGAAATTTTGGTTTCCGTTTCCAGCGATGGCAACGTGGAGCAAAGAAATATCAGTACAAAGTGCAGAGAAGTTAAGCGAATATGAGCCTTCCTTGCTTGCGGCAGGACATGGGAAAATGATAAAGAATCCAGGCACTGTCATAGAGCTTGCTATTAAGGAAGCGAAACGGAATATAGAAAGTAAGAAAGAGGGTTAATTTATGTCACCGAGAATCGGACTTACATTACAGAAAATTGTAGAAACAGCTACAGAAATTGCAGATACAAATGGAATACAAGAAGTAACGTTAGCTTCATTAGCACAAAGGTTAGGGATACGTTCGCCCTCACTATATAATCATGTAAAAGGGTTACAAGATGTACGGAAAAATCTTGGTATTTACGGAATAAAACAGCTGCATAACAAACTGGAAGAAGCGGCCGAGGATAAACGTATGGATGAAGCAATTCATGCATTAGGAGAAGCGTATGTAGCATTTGTCCGAAAACATCCTGGACTATATGAAGCAACTTTTTTACGAGATGAAGAAGTAAGAAAAGCAGGTGACGGAATTGTAAAGCTTTGTCTTCAAGTATTACAACAGTATGGCTTAGAAGGAGAGAATGCACTTCATGCGACACGCGGATTCAGAAGTATTTGTCATGGATTTGCTTCGATTGAACAGCAAGGCGGATTTGGTTTGCCGTTAGATCTAGATATAAGTTTACATGTATTATTGGAAACGTTTATTAAAGGGTTACGTGAATAAGAAGCAAGGTAAACAAAAACCTTAGAAGTGATTTTTTAGTTATCTTTTTAATTGGGAATCTATATTCGTTAACAGGCGAACAGTATAAATTAGCAAATGCATGTTTATTAGCAGGAGTACTTTGTTCTTATGCTTTAACTATCGTAGTTTTGAAAAGAAGATATTAGATGAGAAAGAGCCTCTAGTGGTTTAGAGGCTCTTTTTTGTTAAATGATATTATTTTGCAGGTTTGAAAAATGTGTATATGGCTAAGAAAAAGCAAACGAAACTGAATACGATAGGATCTTGATATGGACTAGGCTCAGAGCCCTTCTGGATTTCTGTAAGGAAGTCATGTGTTTTCATATTTATTGCTCCTTTATATAAGAATACGTTTAATGAAACTAATACTTACTAATAGAGTTGCACTAATAACTACTAAGAAAAACGTAGTATTACGGTTTTTATAGTTGTTAAGCGCAATGAATAAAAAACAAATGAGAAATAACATATGTAAAGGAATAGAAGTGAGTAATGGCTTTAAAGTTAATATATCAATCAACAGTTTTACATAGAGGATTGCGTAAATGATAAAGAAGATAACTTTAACATATTTTTGTATGAGCACACCTTCCTACCATGGTTTGTTTGAGGATTATGCTGTTATTATAAGGGTAGCTTTTGAATGTTTGTATTTTTCTGTAATTATAACATTTTTTTGTATTTATAAATAGATGTGACTGATTTGAAATATAAGAAAGCTTTTTCATGAATACGATTTAAAAAGAACAGAATACTAAAGGAGAATGAAAGAAGAAAGGTAGGAGTATTCCATGCAAAATTTAACAGAGCTTGAAGTAGAAAACTTACGTCATTTAATTGGTGGACATGCAACAATTATTAATAAGTTGGAGCAGTATGCACAAACGTGTACAGATCCACAACTGAAACAAATGCTACAAAAGGATGCACAAGATGCACGAAATACGAAGCAACAATTAATGACTTTTTTAGGATAGGAGGAAGCGGAACATGAATGAAAAAGATATGGTAAATGATTATTTAGCAGGATTAAATGCAAGTTTAACAAGCTATGCAAATTATATTGCTCAGTCTGATAATGAGCAGTTACATCAAACGTTAATTCAAATTCGTAATCAAGATGAGATGCGCCAACGTAATATGTATGAGTACGCAAAGCAAAAAAGTTATTACAAACCGGCAGCACCTGCGAATCCAATGATTGTGCAGCAATTAAAAAGTCAATTAAGTGCGGAATAACGGGATGACAAAAAACGGGCGAATGAAGTCGCTCGTTTTTTGTTTTGAGCATGTCAATAAATATAAAATAAATATTTTTCCAGTTGTAACAAATATGACGAAAATGGAATATAACAATTCACAAAAAGGACAAATACTTTGTTCAATATTTCACAAAGTATCCATGGTTTCTATCGTGGGAACCTCTATAATTAGGAGTGTAAAGAGCAAAAGAAATAGATTATATGATCAATTAGGAGAGATTGCTATGAAAAGACATACAAGAAAAATTGCAATTATCGGTACTGGATTAGTTGGATCAAGTTGTGCGTATTCCATTGTAAATCAAGGAATTTGCGAAGAGCTATTATTAATTGATATAAATCATGAACGTGCAGTTGGGGAAGCAATGGATTTATCACATTGCATTAACTTTACAAATACAAGAACAAAAGTATATGCAGGAAGCTATGAAGACTGCAAAGATATGGACATTGTTATTATTACAGCAGGGCCAGCACCAAAACCTGGACAAAGTCGCTTAGATACTTTAGGAGCGAGTGCGAAGATTATGGAAAGTGTTGTTGGCGGCGTAATGGAAAGTGGATTTGATGGTATTTTCTTACTTGCATCGAACCCAGTTGATATTATTACATATGAAGTGTGGAAATTATCTGGATTACCTAGAAATCGCGTAATCGGTACTGGTACATCACTAGATTCTTCTCGCTTAAGAACAATTTTATCTGAAATGCTACATGTAGACCCTCGTAGTATTCATGGGTATTCATTAGGAGAACATGGTGATTCTCAAATGGTTGCTTGGTCTCACGTAACTGTTGGTGGAAAGCCAGTTCTGCAAATTTTAGAAGAACAAAAAGAACGATTTGGTGAAATAGATTTAGATGAAATTGTTGAGAAGACTGCAAAAGCTGGCTGGGAAATTTATAAACGAAAAGGTACTACTTATTACGGAATTGGAAATTCTCTAGCATATATTGCGAGTTCAATCTTTAATGATGATCACCGTGTTATCGCTGTATCAGCCATTTTAGATGGTGAGTACGGTGAATATGATATTTGTACAGGAGTACCCGCTATTATTACTAGAGACGGTATAAGAGAAGTTGTAGAACTCAATTTAACAGAGGATGAAGAATCTCGATTCGCAAAATCAAACGATATTTTACGTGATTATATGAAAACAATTGGTTACTAACTTATAGAAGAAGGTGAAACGAATGAAGGAATATATAATGTCTCGTGTATTTAAAGCATCTGCTGGAATCGCACAAGGTATTTTCGTATCCCTCGGAATTGGTTTACTGATCGAAAATATAGGAAGAATTGTTGATATACCATTACTTATTACAATCGGAGTTGTTGCAAAATCCCTTATGGCACCGGCGATTGGTGCCGGCATTGCTTTTATGCTCGGTGCAAACGGTCTTGTAATCTTCTCGGCGATGGTAGCCGGAGCAATTGGTGCCGGATCCATTTCAACTACTGAAGCTGGTCTAATTATTAAAACAGGTGAGCCAATCGGTGCATTATTAACAGCAACTTTAGCTGTATATATTGGTAAACGTTTAAGTGGAAAAACTGCGTTAGATATGATGCTCGTTCCATTTGCGGCCATATTAGGTTCTGGCTTAGTTGGTATTTGGTTATCTCATAATATTACTCCTGTTTTAAATACAGTTGGAGCGTTTATTAAAGATAGCTCAGCTGGTAGCCCATTCATCGCTTCTATCGTCATTGCAGTCGTTTGGGGACTATTACTTATCTCTCCAGCTTCATCAGCTGCGTTAGCAATTGCACTTAGCTTAGACGGTGTTGCAGGTGGTGCTGCTCTTGCCGGATGCGTCGCTCAGTTTATCGGATTCTCTGTCATCTCAGCGAAAGAAAATAATTTAGGTGGCATATTAGCTCAAGCACTTTGTACTCCGAAAGTACAGTTACCAAATATCACTAAAAATCCAATGATTCTCGTCCCAACTGTCGTTGCCAGTGCTATAGTCGGTCCAGTATCCGCATTAATTTTCCAACTGGAAGCAGGAAAGGAAATTGCAGGTCTTGGATTAAGTTCTCTTATCGCACCAATTAATTTAATTTCCAGCCAAGGATGGGAAGTTCTCCCGGCGATGGTAATTACTTATATCGTCATTCCAGTAGCTGTTTCTTATATACTTTACATTGCTCTTAAAAAAGCAGGTCGTATTCACTCTGGTGATATGACTGTACCGCAATCTTAAATTGAAAATCTCCTTAATAATATATAAAAGCAGACTGATAAGCCACAGTCTGCTTTTTTGTCATGCTACATTCTATGATTTTGTTTTACTGGAACTCTTATTGGTTCTTTGGCCAATAAGAGCTGAACGCCGAAGTAAAGTATACTTGCAAGTGTCATTCCAGAAACGGCATCTACAAAGGCATGCTGCTTCGTAAATAGCGTTGATAAAATAATAAGTGTACCGAAGAAAGTAAGGATGTAATATTCAAAAGCATGCTGTTCTCTACGCTTAAAGGCAGCTAACATAATTACAAATGTAGTAAGAACGTGAATGCTAGGGAAACAGTTTACTGGCTGGTCGATACTATAAATATAGCGAACTAGTTCAGAAAATACATCTGTCCCAACGACAGTCGGACGCGGTACAGTTGTTTGCCAAAAATAATAAATAGAAAAACAAGCAAGCTTTCCAAAAATAATACTACTTAAAGTGACATAATATTGCTTTCGGTCTGCAAAGCAGTAATAAATAAGTGCGCCGTATAAGTATGGAAACCAAAGTAAATAAGGAATAATAAATGCTTTTACAAATGGAATCCAATCATCTACTACAGTTGTAACGTCTACTGCGTGAACAGTCGATTTATTTAATACGTCGTAAAGGGGACTTACGAGTACGAGTAGAAGTATATAACTTAACGGAAGAAAAGATGAAAGTTTAAATTTCTTCATGTTGATCTCCTATGTTTAGTAATGTAAGTAAATTCAATTGATTATAATATAGAAACGTGAATTGGGCTATCGATTTTACTTACATTTTCTTGAATTAACCTTACGTTTTTGTCACTTGACTAAAAAGAAGGGAAGGGTGCTAAATGAAGCGTTTATCGTATTTCTTATTTTTTATATTGATATGCCTAGTTGGTGCTGGGTGTGCAAAGGATAAAGAAGGAGAGAAATTAGAATATAACGGAAGAGCACTCGTAATTGGAGTTGTTGGAGAAAAGCCGAAAGATACGTTTAGGAATGTAAAGTTTGAGGAAATGAAGTTAGAGGCACTGGAAAAGAAATCTAAGGAAGTGGATGGTTTTCTAATAATGAAAGATCACTTTCAAGAAGCCTCAACAGAGCAGTATAAAAATGTATTTTCATCGCTAAAGAAACCAGTGTTTTTTATCGGTTTACAAGATAAATCATATTCAATTTTTATTACAAAAGGGATAGAGTATAACAGTGCACGAAAAGATGTAAATGCGATGTATACGCAAGGTTTTGCGAATATCGGAAGTGGTGAAGGGCAACAATGGGCAATTGGTTTATCAAATGGTGGAGAAAGTATTCATAATATGTATATCGTAGTATTTCAAACAATTGCAGATTATTTGAATAGATGATGAAGGAGCCTGTAAAAGAGGCTTCTTATTTTTTTAAATAAACGTTTGTTTAAGCTGTATGTTCGGTAGGAAGAAACCGATGTAACTCAAGGGTTAACAAAGAGAAATGGAGAATTAATCAAACGTTTGTTTAAGCTGTATGTTCGGTAGGAAGAAACTCCTGTAGTTCAAAGGTTAAGAAAGAAAAATGGAGAATTAATCAAACGCTTGTTTAAGATATATGTTTGGTGAAGAATCTAAAAAATTTATATATTTATTTTTTTCTTAACAAATGGCGGAAAAATAAGAAAAATTCGCAGGATTATTAAAAATTATCACGAAATAAGTAAAAGTTTAGCGAATAATGGTTTGAAATAATAAAACGTTTTCTATATGATAAAGGTAAAGGTTAGTAAAAAAGTAGGTGAATTTATGACAGTAACATTTTATTCATATCCAAAGTGTGGCACATGTCAAAAGGCAAAGAAATGGTTTGAGGCAAACGATGTAGCATATGAGATGATTCATATTGTTGAAAATCCACCATCAAAAGAAGATTTACGTAATTTACATGAAAAAAGTGAATTACCATTAAAAAAATTCTTTAATACAAGTGGAATGCGTTACCGTGAACTGGGTCTAAAAGATAAGTTGAAAGATGCAAGCGAAGACGAAATGTATGAGCTTTTAGCATCTGATGGCATGTTGATTAAACGTCCAATTGTAACAGATGGAACGAATGTAACACTTGGTTTTAACGAAGAGCAGTTTGAAAGTGTGTGGAAAAAGTACCAATAAGGTATTTTTACATAATTAATACATTCACTGGAGGTACAGTCATGAGCATTCCAAATAATTTACGTTACTCTGAAGAACACGAATGGGTAAAAACTGAAGGTAATGAAGTTGTTATCGGTATCACTCACTTTGCACAAGGTGAGCTAGGCGATATCGTATTCGTTGAACTTCCTGAAGTAGGTGCAACAATCGAAGCTGACGAGCCATTCGGAAGCGTAGAATCTGTTAAAACAGTTTCTGAGTTATACGCACCTGTAAGCGGTAAAGTTGTAGCAGTAAACGAAGAATTAAGTGACCAACCAGAACTTGTTAACGAATCTCCATACGAGGGTGCATGGATGGTTAAAGTTGAACTTTCTGATGCAAGCCAAGTTGAGAAGTTATTAACTGCAGAAAAATATGCAGAAATGACAAACCAAGACTAATTATAGTCGACTAAAGGACAGCCTTTGTGCTGTCCTTTTTTATTTTGTGTGAAATAATGAAATTCAAGTTATATGTAAATAAATAAGCTATTATGAGAAAAACTGTTTTGTGGTAAGGTTTCATAAGTCTTCACAATCTGAATGAGCCGCTTCCGCTTTTCATTGTCCAGCTCCACCTCCTAGCCCTTCATGTCTAAGAACCTTCCGTACGAGAAGACAAAAAGCGTCTTCTGTACGAAAGAACCTTAGCCAACAGGGCTAAACAGTCGGTTCCGCTTTTCTTTTGCAAAAATAAACAGGAAACAACATGAAAATAACGAATATACTATATACTAAGTTCAAGGTTATATAGTATATGGTGATCGGGTGATGACATATGATTTATGTAGAAAAAGTCATTATTGTAGAAGGTACATCAGATAGAAGAAAGATTGAATCTATTATTCGTGAACCGGTGGAAATTGTTTGTACAAATGGTACAATTGGTTTGTCGAAAATGGATGAGCTCGTTGATCAGTTTTTTGATAAGGAAGTGTATGTGCTAGTGGATGCTGATGATGCTGGAGAAAAGTTAAGGAAACAATTTCGAAAAGAATTTCCGCAAGCCGAGCATATCTATATTGATCGCTCGTACCGAGAAGTGGCAACTGCGCCATCTACACACTTAGCAAATGTATTATGGGGAGCCGACATTGACGTTTATACAGAATATTTACGGTAAGGAATGATAGAAGTGATTGATTGGACAGGAGCCGAAGCTACAGCCCTAATAGAGAACGAAGAAAAAATAGTATTATATGTATATACTCCAATGTGTGGAACATGCCAATTAGCAAAAAAGATGTTAACAGTCGTTGAGATGACAATTGAAGGCCTCAAAATTGGGATGTTAGATTTAAATTATGCTCCGTATTTAGCGAAAGAGTATGGGATTGAAAGTGTACCTTGTTTACTTGTTTTTGAAAATGGGACACTGATGAAGAAGATATACGCATTTCATTCGGTTGAATATTTATATACGGAATTAAAGTAGGCGGCAAAATTTTTGCCGCCTCGACATATTTCTTGGGAAATATGTCGAGATGCAGGGTGGATACAGTATTTGTCGAGCGAAAATAACAGGATTGCTCTTTAGTGAGAGGGAATGGTATGTAATAGAAAGTGATATGAAGGATGTGATTTAGGGTGAGATTATATTCTTTGCTTCAATCATTTGTAACTTACGCTAATGGTCAATATCATTTAGAACCGCTTTTAAGACAAGAAGAAAAAACTGTTAATTTTCGCTTTGGAGATGAAAGTTGTTCGTTACAAATTTCAAGAGATTATATAGAGCTGGTACATGAGGAAAGAGGAACGGAACAAATCATTTGCTTAGATGAAAAGGATATAGAACAATTGGTGAATGGAAATGTACGATTGCAAATGTTAATGAACGATGGACGTGTACAATATTCAGGAACGTACCGAACGATGTTATTAGTGGAATCGATGTTTCACATATGTAAACCGATGTCAGTAGGGGCTTAAAATTCTGAAGGTTCATTTTTTACGAAAATTTTTGTTGACATGGTGTGTGGATATTGATACAATTCAATTCATAAAATATAGACAATTTAATAAATTACAAATCAGACGAAAATTGAATCTGATTTCTCTTATCAAGAGAGGTGGAGGGACTGTGCCCTGTGAAGCCCGGCAACCGTCAACTTATGTTGAAATGGTGCCAATTCCTGCAAAGCGAATGCTTTGAGAGATGAGAGAGAGGGATAATGTTGTTATATACGCATATAAACCTTTCTGCTTCTCTAAAGCAGAAAGGTTTTTTTATTGTTTGAATGTGGAGGACATTCAAACAATAAAGGTAGTGATAACGTTGGACTACACGTATTAAACATAAAAATTGCGGAGTCGATCTAAAATCTTTATGAAATCTAGCTCCAGCGGCTAGAACAGTCGGTCGTTTCATCCCTTCCTATGAGGCCAAAAGCGCCTCTACGTCAGGGATTCGGGCGTCCTCTTGTTCTAAACGAGCCGCTTGCGCTTTTTATTTAAAAAAGGGGTGAACATCATGATTCTATTAGAGAACGTAAAGAAAATATATAAGGCGAAAAGCGGTGATGTCACTGCTGTAGATAACGCCAATTTAAAAATAGAAAAAGGTGAAATATTTGGTGTTATTGGATATAGCGGCGCTGGGAAAAGTTCTTTAATCAGATTGTTTAATCAGTTAGAGAAACCGACTTCTGGTCAAATTACAATTGCGAATCGTGTTATATCAGCAATTACAGGAAGTGAACTTCGTAAGGCAAGGCAAGAAATCGGAATGATTTTTCAGCACTTCAACTTACTTTGGTCACGAACTGTACGTGAAAATATAGAGTTTCCACTTGAAATTGCAGGTGTTGATAAAGCGCAGAGAAGAAAACGTGTTGATGAATTAATTCATCTCGTTGGATTAGAAGGGAGAGGAGACGCGTACCCATCTCAGCTGAGCGGAGGACAAAAGCAACGCGTCGGGATTGCAAGAGCTTTAGCTAACAATCCACAAGTGCTTTTATGTGATGAAGCAACGTCAGCTCTTGATCCAGAAACGACAGATCAAATTTTGGATTTACTATTAGACATTAATAAGCGCCTTGGTTTAACAATTGTACTCATTACACATGAGATGCACGTGATTCGAAAGATATGTAACCGAGTAGCGGTAATGGAGAGAGGAAAGATTGTAGAAACGGGTCCAGTACTTGATGTATTCCGTAATCCGAAGCAAGATATTACGAAACGATTTGTACAGCAGTTAACAGATTCTGAAGATACAAATGAAACAATTGAAAGTTTAATTGAAAAATATCCAGATGGAAAAGTAATTCGTTTGCAGTTTATCGGTGAGGCTGTAGAAAGACCAGTGCTTCAACGATTAATGCAACGCAGTGATATAGAAGTTAGCATTTTGCAAGGAAATATTGCACAAACGAATAACGGTTCTTACGGTAGTTTAGTTGTTCATTTAAATGGTGAGGAAACAGCGATCCAGCAAGCAATAGAAGGAATTCATCAAGATCAAGTAGAGCTGGAGGTGATTGCACATGGATAAGTTACTCGCAAATGTTGATTGGAATCAAATGTTAGAAGCAACTGGTGAAACGTTATATATGACGGCAATCGCAGCTCTTGCGACATTTGTTTTAGGACTAATTTTAGGATTGCTACTCTTCATGACAGCGAAAGATAATTTATGGGAAAACAAATCAATTAATACGGTGATTGGAGCATTCGTAAATATATTCCGCTCTATACCGTTCATCATTTTAATTATTTTATTAATCCCATTCACAAAGATTCTTCTTGGAACAATTCTTGGAGCAAGTGCAGCTTTGCCGGCTTTAATTATTGGAGCGGCACCATTCTATGCGAGAATGGTTGAAATTGCACTTCGCGAAATTGATAAAGGTGTAATTGAAGCTTCAAAAGCAATGGGAGCAAAAACAAGCACAATTATTTTGAAAGTGTTAATTCCAGAATCATTACCAGCATTAGTATCTGGTATTACGGTTACGACAATTGCTTTAGTAGGCTATACAGCAATGGCGGGAGTTGTTGGTGCTGGTGGCCTTGGAACACTTGCTTACTTAGAAGGATTCCAGAGAGGGAATAACGATGTAACAATCGTTGCGACAATTTGTGTATTACTAGTTGTATTTTTAATCCAGTGGATTGGTGATAGTTTAACGACTCGAATAGATAAACGATAATAAAAACGGGAGGATATTTTAAATGAAAAAATTATTACTTACGGCACTTATTTCAACTTCAATTTTTGGGTTAGCTGCTTGTGGCGGGAAAGATAAAGATGAAAAGAAACTTGTTGTTGGTGCTTCTAACGTACCGCATGCTGAAATTTTAGAAAAAGCAAAACCGTTACTTGAGAAAAAAGGAATTGAATTAGAAGTGAAAAAATTCCAAGATTACGTGTTGCCAAATAAATCGTTAGCGGATAAGGATTTAGATGCAAACTACTTCCAGCACATTCCGTATTTAGAAAAAGAAATTAAAGATAAAAAATATGATTTTGAAATAGCAGGGAAAATTCATATTGAACCAATTGGTGTATATTCTCAAAAATATAAGAGCTTAAAAGAACTTCCAGACGGGGCGACAATCATTATGAGTAATTCCGTTACTGACCATGGACGTGGTTTAGCAATTTTACAAAAAGAAGGCATTTTAAAAATTAAAGACGGAGTAGATCCAGTTAGTGCAACTCCAAAAGATATTGCAGATAACCCGAAAAACTTAAAGTTCAAAACGGATATTGAGCCAGGTTTGTTACCACAAGTGTATAACAATAAAGAAGGCGACGCTGTTTTAATTAACTCAAACTATGCAATTGATGCAAAATTAAATCCAGAAAAAGATGCAATTGCAATTGAAGGTGATGATTCTCCATATGCAAACGTAGTAGTGGTTCGTAAAGGTGATAAAGATAAAAAGGCGATTAAAGAGCTAGTAGAAGTATTGCATTCAAAAGAAATTCAAGACTTTATTACTAAAGAATATAAAGGTGCTGTACTTCCGATAAGTGAATAAATATAAGGAAAGGACTGGTAATTTTCCAGTTCTTTTTTCTTTATATAAATAAGAAGAAAGGTGTATCATAGAAAGATGTAAATGAAATACTTATATACATT
>NZ_WEII01000280.1:0-704 GCF_009183805.1 Bacillus sp. B2-WWTP-C-10-Post-4
TTACTTACCCGCAGCTTTTGCTTTCCCACTACGTATAAATAATTAAAAAAGTAAAAGTCGATAATAAACTACACAGAAACTACACTAAAATAACTAAATTGACTGGTACTTACGCAGGATTTTTTTAATTAATCAATTGGGATATTCACCTAGAACATTTGGGTTATTGCCATCGTATATTGGATTGTGTTAGAAAAAAGGAGGAATTTTTATGTATTGGCAACCACAAACTAATCCTAATTATACAAATTATTCTCATCCATATGAGTATCCTTATGAATTTGCTTATGATACTGACTTTCGTCAGACATTAACAGGAAGATGGCAATGTGATGATGGTGGCCTATATCATATACATCAACCCAGTGGTACATCCGAAGTATTTTGGCTTGGACTAAGTGATGGCGGATTAGGAACGACTTTTACCAATATTTTTGTAGGGGACATTAGACCTGGAGGCATTATAGTCGGTAGATGGGGAGATATCCCCATTGGAAATATTATGCAACACGGTGTTTTAAGACTTCAAGTAGAAAACAACGGAAGGCAATTGAGAGCTCTACAAAAAACAGGTGGATTCGGCGGATCAATTTGGACTAAACAATAAAAAAGGCCGTCATTTCTGGCGGCCTTTTTTTTGCATATATTAAACACCTTATATTTTACTCTCAATTTTTCAATTTCCTTACACTTCTCTTCAATAT
>NZ_WEII01000282.1:0-585 GCF_009183805.1 Bacillus sp. B2-WWTP-C-10-Post-4
TTACTGCTACCTCATATGAAGATTTAAATTTAACAGTGGCTTCGAAAATTACAGCTCAAGAGATTGATAGTTTTATTGCGAAATATCACTCGGATAGTCCTTTAGTTGGACATGGGCAAGATTTTATCAATGCGCAAAATCAATATGGCGTGAGTGCTCATTATTTAGCAGCGCATGCGATTTTAGAATCTGGATACGGAAAATCAGAAATCGCATATCAAAAACATAATCTATTCGGTCTACGTGCATATGATGGAGATCCGTTTAAATATGCAAAATATTTACCAAGCTACGGGGATAGCGTTGCTTATAACGCTAATTATGTACGAGAAAGATATTTAGAAGAAAGTGGTATGTATTATAACGGCCCAACATTAACTGGCATGAATGTGAAATATGCATCAGATAAAGGCTGGGCTAAGAAAATTGCGGGTATTATGGAACGTATTAAACCGTTTCATGTAGAAGACTATACATATGCAAAAAAATTACCAAAGAATCCTGAAACATTAGATGTCGACGCGTTATCGAATGAAATTCCATATAAAATGTATGCAGACGGTTCAAGCTCAAATGTTGTATCAT
>NZ_WEII01000283.1:0-546 GCF_009183805.1 Bacillus sp. B2-WWTP-C-10-Post-4
AATAGCTCACTAGTCGAGTGACTCTGCGCCGAAAATGTACCGGGGCTAAATACACCACCGAAGCTGCGGATTGATACCAATGGTATCAGTGGTAGGGGAGCGTTCTAAGGACAGTGAAGTCAGACCGTAAGGACTGGTGGAGTGCTTAGAAGTGAGAATGCCGGTATGAGTAGCGAAAGACGGGTGAGAATCCCGTCCACCGAATGCCTAAGGTTTCCTGAGGAAGGCTCGTCCGCTCAGGGTTAGTCAGGACCTAAGCCGAGGCCGACAGGCGTAGGCGATGGACAACAGGTTGATATTCCTGTACCACCTCTTTATCGTTTGAGCAATGGAGGGACGCAGAAGGATAGAAGAAGCGTGCGATTGGTTGTGCACGTCCAAGCAGTTAGGCTGATAAGTAGGCAAATCCGCTTATCGTAAAGGCTGAGCTGTGATGGGGAAGCTCCTTATGGAGCGAAGTCTTTGATTCCCCGCTGCCAAGAAAAGCTTCTAGCGAGATAAAAGGTGCCTGTACCGCAAACCGACACAGGTAGGCGAGGAGAGAAT
>NZ_WEII01000284.1:0-421 GCF_009183805.1 Bacillus sp. B2-WWTP-C-10-Post-4
TCCTGCGGTGGGTGACCACCGTGCGGGTTCGACCCCCGCCCTCGGCACCATATGCGCCCGTAGCTCAATTGGATAGAGCGTTTGACTACGGATCAAGAGGTTAGGGGTTCGACTCCTCTCGGGCGCGTTTTCTTTCGGGAAGTGGCTCAGCTTGGTAGAGCACCTGGTTTGGGACCAGGGGGTCGCAGGTTCAAATCCTGTCTTCCCGATACTTGTTTGGGGCCTTAGCTCAGCTGGGAGAGCGCCTGCCTTGCACGCAGGAGGTCAGCGGTTCGATCCCGCTAGGCTCCACCATTAGTTCTTTGAAAACTGAACGAAACAAACAACGTGAAACGTCAATTTTTATTTTAGATGCTAGACAAACTAACTTTATTGGAGAGTTTGATCCTGGCTCAGGATGAACGCTGGCGGCGTGCCTAAT
>NZ_WEII01000285.1:0-406 GCF_009183805.1 Bacillus sp. B2-WWTP-C-10-Post-4
TATCTTTATCTACTTTTGTAATTTCTACTGAACCTTTGTCTAACTGTTCATTCTCTACTTTTAATGATAAGACTTCTGTCATACCTTTTTTGATTTCGAATGATACTGGCTCTGTTAGTTTTTTGTAGCCTGGTAAGCTTTCTTTCTCTACTAATTTGTACTTTCCTACAGATAAGTCTGAGATTTTTGCTTTACCATTTTTATCTGTTTTTACTTCCGTTACTACTTTTCCTTGTTCGTCTTGTACTGCGAAGACTACGTCTTCTAATACTTTTTGACTATCTTTATCTACTTTTGTAATTTCTACTGAACCTTTGTCTAACTGTTCATTCTCTACTTTTAATGATAAGACTTCTGTCATACCTTTTTTGATTTCGAATGATACTGGCTCTGTTAGTTTTTTGTA
>NZ_WEII01000286.1:0-395 GCF_009183805.1 Bacillus sp. B2-WWTP-C-10-Post-4
GGAAAAGTAACTCGCGCTGCTATGGCTACGATGCTAGTAAATGCATATAAACTACAAAGCACACCAAATCATAATGATCAGGTTAGATTTGAAGATTTAAAAGGGCATTGGGGAGAAAAATATGCCAATATTTTAATAGATTTAAAAATTTCTAATGGTACCGAGAACGGTTGGCAACCAAATAGATTTATAACACGTGCTGAAGCTGCTCAACTTACTGCAAAAACAGATATGTTACAACAAAATTTAAACGATGAAAAAGAGGTTATTACTGCTACCTCATATGAAGATTTAAATTTAACAGTGGCTTCGAAAATTACAGCTCAAGAGATTGATAGTTTTATTGCGAAATATCACTCGGATAGTCCTTTAGTTGGACATGGGCAAGATTTTAT
>NZ_WEII01000287.1:0-384 GCF_009183805.1 Bacillus sp. B2-WWTP-C-10-Post-4
TGGCATATTTTTCTCCCCAATGCCCTTTTAAATCTTCAAATCTAACCTGATCATTATGATTTGGTGTGCTTTGTAGTTTATATGCATTTACTAGCATCGTAGCCATAGCAGCGCGAGTTACTTTTCCAGATGGATTAAAGATTCCATTACCTTCCCCTTTAACAATACCAGCTTTTTCAGCAGCAGCAATATAAGGAGTAGCCCAGTGGTTTTGTGAATCTGTAAAAGATGGTTTTGCATTAGGATCAATTTGTATCCCTAAAACTTTTGTCATAATTTTTGTAGCCGAAGCTCTGTCTAATGAGTCATTTGAACCAAAAGTTCCATCTGGATAACCATTTAATACCTGTTTATCAACTAAATAATTAACGGATTTATCAGCCC
>NZ_WEII01000288.1:0-384 GCF_009183805.1 Bacillus sp. B2-WWTP-C-10-Post-4
TGGCATATTTTTCTCCCCAATGCCCTTTTAAATCTTCAAATCTAACCTGATCATTATGATTTGGTGTGCTTTGTAGTTTATATGCATTTACTAGCATCGTAGCCATAGCAGCGCGAGTTACTTTTCCGGATGGATTGAAGATTCCATTACCTTCACCTTTAACAATCCCAGCTTTTTCAGCAGCAGCAATATAAGGAGTAGCCCAGTGGTTTTGTGAATCTGTAAAAGATGGTTTTGCATTAGGATCAATTTGTATACCTAAAACTTTTGTCATAATTTTTGTAGCCGAAGCTCTGTCTAATGAGTCATTTGAACCAAAAGTTCCATCTGGATAACCATTTAATACCTGTTTATCAACTAAATAATTAACGGATTTATCAGCCC
>NZ_WEII01000289.1:0-337 GCF_009183805.1 Bacillus sp. B2-WWTP-C-10-Post-4
GGTGGGACAGATGATTGGGGTGAAGTCGTAACAAGGTAGCCGTATCGGAAGGTGCGGCTGGATCACCTCCTTTCTATGGAGAATTGATGAACGCTGTTCATCAATATAAGTTTCCGTGTTTCGTTTTGTTCAGTTTTGAGAGAACTATCTCTCATATATAAATGTATGTTCTTTGAAAACTAGATAACAGTGTAGCTCATATTTTTTAATTTTTAGTTTGGTTAAGTTAGAAAGGGCGCACGGTGGATGCCTTGACACTAGGAGTCGATGAAGGACGGGACTAACGCCGATATGCTTCGGGGAGCTGTAAGTAAGCTTTGATCCGAAGATTTCCGAA